>JAHZHY010000289.1 GCA_019420045.1 Clostridiales bacterium | reverse complement strand
GGAATTATGGGACTTCGAGCTCAACTCCTGTTGCACTTAGTTTGACAATTCACTTTTATGTTTGCTTCGGATGCTCCGGCATTTGAATCAAAACCTGACACTTCTTTGCCACTTCGACCAGCATATCCTGTTCCTTTCTTCGAAAATCATCGCAACATTTCCGGCTGATTTCCAATTTCAAAAATGTCTCAATTCCGAATGGAGCGGAGAAAACTTCACTGCTCTGCCATGGAAATACATAGGCAACTTCTATATTCTTCCCCCATTGAGACAAGACGAATCTACGGAATTTCTCCAAAGTAAAAGATCCAATAAAAATTACGCTTTTACTTACCAGATCCACCCATATATTTTTAGATACCATCTGGAGTTCTGTGAAAAAGGGATTGAGAAACATCAAAACCGATTCTGCAATTTTTCCATTTGCACTTCTCCGTTTCCCTTTTTGGTTGAGAAATTCTTTTCGCTCTTCACTTAATTTCAAATCACCTTCTCCCTCCATTCGTCTATCTTTGAATGGATGCAAATAATCATATTGAAAAACCCGGATGTTCTTTTTTCTCATTTCTTCTGCCCAAAAGTCCACTTCATCTCTTGAGCAAAAGAAGCCAATCGAAGGATTCGCACCAGCCAAATCATTAAAAAATAAGATCATAT
The DNA here is from genome assembly GCA_019420045.1 of Clostridiales bacterium. Taxonomy (GTDB): domain Bacteria; phylum Bacillota; class Clostridia; order Oscillospirales; family Butyricicoccaceae; genus Pseudobutyricicoccus. The sequence continues at coordinate 3,137 of JAHZHY010000289.1, read as the reverse complement.
CCTGAATCAAATCAAACTGTTCCAGCCGAATTTCTTTCATGTTATAACCACACTTTCTTTCAGGAGGTATCTCTTACTCATCTCATATTTTTAGAATATATTATAGACTACCCTCTCCATGAGCTCAAGAAAGATTTCCCCATACACATATAGCCTTTTCCTGTGTTTCTGCAACTTTTTCTTGCACAAGAATGATTTCATCGTATAATAGAAACAGAGAAAAAGTTTTTATGCAAAATCAGTGAAGATCCGAAAAACAAGACATGGCGACTTTCTTCTCTGCTGTTGCATGAACTATAAATCCTTGCCGTTCTTCATGGCAGGGATTTTTTCTATTTCCACTCTCTATCCAAAAGAGGTGATAACCGTGATCTACTGCATGTCCGATCTTCATGGAGAAAAAGACCTTTTTGAAAAAATGCTGGAACAGATCCGCTTTTCCCCCCAGGACCATTTATATATTTTAGGAGATGTGATCGATCGGGGCCCTCATGGCGTGGAGCTTCTGGAACAGATCATGGCATCTGTCAATATCACCATGCTATTGGGCAATCATGAGCAGATGTGCCTGAGTACCCTGGACCTGCATCCGGAAATCGGGGCCCGGGAGCTGTGGCGCCAGAATGGTGGGATGGGTACCTATCGCACTCTGATCTACCGCCGCACTCCCAGGGAGCGGCATCAGATTCTGCGTTTTCTCGCCGGACTGCCCGATCATCTGAATATCACGGTGAATGGACAGAAGTTCCACCTGGTCCATGGCTGCCCCGGCCCAGACCGGGAAACCCGCATCTGGGGGCGAGTAGACGAAAACACCATCATCCCTTATCCAGACACACTTTGCATTGTGGGCCATACCCCCACGGTTTTCCTTTCCGGCTCTGTGGATGTTCCCTTTTCGATCTGGCACGGAAAGGGTGTTTTGGACATCGATTGTGGCTGCGGCCACCGGAGCGAACCTCTGCGGCGATTGGCCTGCCTGCGCCTGGATGACATGGTGGAATTTTATGTGGGAAGTGCAAAAAGCGGACCATCCCAGTAATCCATTTTCTTCACCGGACAACTTCAAAACAGCTATGGACATTTGTATTCAAGTAAAGTACAATAATTCCGCAGAGCTTTTTGATACGGTAAATCATGCATTCCCTGGCGGTTGGTCAGCAGCAGGCCCCTCCTCCAGGGAATGTCATCGCCCTGAAAAACCACGGTTTTTCGGGGCGTTTTCGCCCTTTGTTCATCGGCATTTCCCGGTGAGAAAAGGGCATCATAACAAAGAAAGGAGCCATTCATGCTTCAAATCCAACATATCTCCAAGCAATACAAAACCGGTGAACTGGTGCAGTATGCGCTGCGGGATGTGAGCCTAAATCTGCGGGACAATGAATTTGTCTCCATCCTGGGGCCCAGTGGTTCGGGAAAAACCACCCTTCTGAATATCATCGGCGGCTTGGACCGTTACGATACCGGCGATCTGATCATCAATGGTGTCTCCACCAAGCAATACAAAGACCGGGACTGGGACTCCTACCGAAACCACACCATCGGCTTTGTGTTTCAAAGTTACCACCTAATCCCCCATCAATCGGTGCTCTCCAATGTAGAACTGGCGCTGACCATTTCCGGTATTCCACGAAATCAGCGCCGCCAACGGGCAAAAAAAGCCCTGGAACAGGTGGGCCTGGGAGATCAGATGCACAAGCGCCCCAATCAGATGTCCGGCGGCCAGATGCAGCGGGTCGCCATTGCCCGGGCTTTGGTCAATGATCCGGACATTCTGCTGGCTGACGAGCCCACAGGCGCTCTGGACAGCGAGACAAGCATCCAGATCATGGATCTGCTGCGGGAAGTTGCCAAGGACCGTCTGGTGGTGATGGTGACCCATAACCCGGAACTGGCCCAGGAATATTCCACCCGCATCGTCAACCTGCGGGACGGCAAAATCATCCACGATTCCGCTCCCTTTGACCCGGAAAAAGAAGAGCAGCCACAGGCGGAACACCGCAACATGGGCCGGGCCAAAATGTCCTTTCCCACTTCCCTGTCCCTCAGCTTCAACAATCTGCGCACCAAGAAAGGCCGAACCCTTCTCACGGCTTTTGCCGGTTCCATTGGCATCATCGGCATCGCCCTGATTCTAGCCCTGTCCTCCGGGGTAAACAACTACATCGCCGATGTGCAGAAAGAGACCATGACCTCCTATCCCATCACCATCAGTTCGGAGACGCTGGATATGACCGGCATGATGAACAATATGATGGGACTGGGCATGGCCAAACAGGACCAGGCTCAAGCCACTCCGGAAGAAGGCGTTCACGCCGATTATACCGATATCCAGGTCAGCGAGACCATTGCCTCCAGCGTGATTGAAAACAACCTCACAGCTTTCAAGGACTATCTGGACAACCCCGACAGTCCCATTCGTCCCTATCTGGGGGAAAACGGTGTGGTTTACTCCTATCATGTGAACTTCGATGTGTACTCCTACGATCCCGATGGGGTTTTGGTGAACACCAACGCCAATCCGGAAGAGATATCCGGCGGCGAAAAAAGCGGTTTTGGCTCTATGCCCGCTGGGATGGAATCCATGCCCATGATGATGGGAAACAACGCTTCCTCTCAAGCCAAGAACTTTTCCCAGCTGATGGCCGGCACCGATGATCAACCCATCAGCCAAGTGGTCACCGACAGCTATGATCTTCTCTATGGTGCCTGGCCGGAAGAATACAACCAGGTGGTTCTGGTGCTGGACGAAAACAACTCCCTTTCCACCGCTTCCCTGTACCAGTTGGGGCTGATCTCGGCCCAGCAATACCTGGAGTTCCAGGAGCAGATCGCCGATGGCGCTGAAGTCTCTCCGCTCTCCTGGGATTATGAAACCATCTGCGGACACACCTTTTCTCTGGTTTCCGCTTCCGACCGCTATACGGAAAAAGATGACGGCACCTTTGCCTACACAGCAGACGGCACACCCCAGCAGGAACAGCTGGTGAAAAACGGAATCACTCTCACCATTTCCGGTGTAATACGCCCCAAAACAGATGCGGCCAACGCCACCATTTCCACCCCGGTGGCCTATACCTCCCAGTTGACCGATTATGTGATCGAGCACACCAATGCCAGTGCCGTAGTGACAGCTC
>JAHZHY010000288.1 GCA_019420045.1 Clostridiales bacterium | reverse complement strand
GGGGGCCGGTCCTACCATCAAGATCAAGGATGTATCCCTTCTGTGCAATCCCCAGGTGATCGCCCACCTTCGTGAGGCGGCCAAAGAGGGGGATGTGCCCTATCAGGACGAAGTGCTCACCGCCGGTGGCACCGACAGCGCCGCCATCCAGAAAACCCGGGGCGGTGTGCTGTCCGGCTGCATTTCCATTCCCTGCCGGTATATCCATTCCCAGAATGAAATGGTCAGCCTGAAGGATGTGGAGCAAAGCGCCCGTCTCATGGCCCTTTGCGCCCAGCGCACACTGTAAAAGGAGGGGAGAACAAGATGAATTTTGTGAAAACTTTCCGCACTCTTCTGGAAAATGCCTCCCCCTCGGGCTTTGAAGCCCATGGGGCAAAGGCCATTGCCGACCTGGCCGCCCCCTATTGCGACAAGGTGAAGATCGACGCTTTGGGCAATGTGATCTGCCGGAAGAAGGGCTCGGGCAAGCGCATCATGGTGGCCGCTCACATGGATGTGATCGGTTTTATGGTCAACCGGTTCGAAAAGGACGGATTTTTGCAGGTGACCAACATCGGCGGCCATCGGGCCAGCCGTCTGTCGGGCAAGAAAGTGCGGTTTCTGAATGGCGCATCCGGCGTGCTCTTTGAGCGGAGCGATGCCGAATTGAAAACCAAAACCGGAGATAAAGCCGCCATGACCGATCTGTTTTTGGACATCGGCGCCACTTCGGAAGAAGAAGCCCGCAAAATGGTGCGGGTAGGGGATGTGGCCGTGTTTGATTACGAAGCCAAGGAGATCGGTGACGGGCTGCTCATGTCCCCCTATTGCGACAATCTGGCTTCCTGCGCCGCCATGCTCTGCGCCATGAGCCAGGTAAAAAAGACGGAAAATGACCTGTATTTCGTCTTTACCGTCCAGGAAGAGCAGGGGCTGAAAGGCTCCAAGACCTCGGCCCACGCCATCGAGCCCGACCTGGGCATCGCCATCGACCTGACCCACGCCGGGGACTGCCCGGGGGCCGCCGATGGGGAAGTGAAATTGGGCAAAGGCCCCGCCATCAAGGTCAAGGACGCTTCTTTGATCTGCACCCCGGAAGCGGTGGAGCATCTGCGGAAATCCGCCGAGGAAAACGGCATTTCCTATCAGGACGAAGTGCTGCTGCGTGGCGGCACCGATACCGCCTCCATTCTGGTCAGCCGGGATGGGGTGCCCTCGGGCTGCGTGAGCATCCCCGGCCGGTATATCCATTCCACTGCTGAAACCATTTCCATCAAAGACGGAGAACAGGCTGCCGCCCTTCTGGCCCGGGCCTGCGAGAGGGAGCTATGAGCACATTTGATTTTTCACCGGCCCTTTGGGACCTCTGCCGCAAGGCAGAGGCCAAAGCCCGGGGCCAGTTTGCACTTCTGGAGGAGCGGGCCAGCTGCAACACCGCAAAAATTCTGTCGGCCTTTTCGGAGCATCGGGTGAGCGACGCCTGCTTCGGCGGCACCACCGGCTATGGCTATGACGACATGGGCCGGGACAAGCTGGACGAGATCTATGCCCAGGTATTCGGGGCAGAGAAGGCCCTGGTGCGCACCGGCTTTGTCAACGGCACCCACACCATTGCCGCCGCCATGTTCTCCTGCGTCAGCGCCGGGGATGTGTTTTTGTCTGTCACCGGCAGCGTCTATGACACTTTGCAGACGGTGGTAGGCCTGCGGGGCAAGGTGGGAGGCACCTTTGCCGATTACGGCATCGGCTACCGGGAAGTGCCCTTGAAAGAGGGGCGGCCCGACCTGCCTGCCATTGAGCAGGCCGCCGCCGATCCTCAGGTCAAGGGAGTATTCATTCAGCGCAGCCGGGGCTATGCCCAGCGGCAGACCCTGTCCTGTGAGGAGATCGGGGAGATCTGCAAGGTGGTGCGGAAGGTCAACCCGGATGCCGCCATTGTGGTGGACAACTGCTATGGCGAGTTTGTGGAGGAAACCGAGCCCACCCAGCACGGAGCCGATCTGGTGGCCGGGTCCCTGATTAAGAACCCCGGCGGCGGCCTGGCCCCGACCGGCGGCTATATTGCCGGGCGGACCGACCTTGTAGAGCGGGCGGCCTTCCGCCTGACGGTGCCGGGCATCGGCGGCGAGTGCGGCGCCACCCTGGGGGTCAACCGCGCGCTGTATCAGGGACTGTTCATGGCGCCCCACACCGTGTGCCAGGCGCTGAAAACGGCGGTGTTCGCCGCGGCCCTGCTGGAGGAGATGGGCTTTTCGGTGTCTCCCGGAAGCGGGGAGGAGCGCCACGACATCATCCAGACGGTGGACTTCGGCAAGCCGGAACCGCTGCTGGCCTTCTGCCGGGGTATCCAGGCGGGAGCGCCGGTGGATTCCTTCGCCACGCCGGAGCCCTGGGATATGCCGGGCTATGATTGCCCGGTGGTCATGGCGGCGGGGGCCTTTATCCAGGGCTCGTCCATCGAGCTTTCCTGCGATGCGCCCATGCGTGAGCCTTATACCGCCTTTATGCAGGGCGGTCTGACCTATGAAGCCGGACGGCTGGGGGTCATGGCCGGCGCCAAGTGCATCTTAGAGATGGAAAAATAAAAAGAATCAAAAAACATCAAAAAAGCGGCTTCTGCCGCTTTTTTGATGCTTTCCCCAGGCGGAGTGCCTCCGCAGGCAAGCTGCGCTTCCAGCCCAGTGCCTGGGCTGTCATACTGCGCTGCCGCGCCCGGCAACAGAATCAGCCTTTCTGCGGCACTTTGCTAAGATTGCACCAAGGCCCCCTCCCGGCGCTGGCTCGCCAGCACCGGAGCACCGAGGAACAGCAACGCATACAGCCGGGGAGAGTATGGCCGTCCCGGCTCGGGACTGCAAATTTGCCGTTGTGCTATCAGGCAAACCGTAGTATAATAGATTTGTATATCTGCAAATGGAAAGGCGGCAAAGTACATGGTGATACTGGGGATCGACCCGGGGTATGCCATTGTGGGCTATGGCGCCGTGGAAGTTGACAAAGGCCGGATGCGTGCCCTGGGCTATGGGGCCATCACCACCCCCGCCGGGGTGCCTCTGCAAAACCGGCTGCTGGAGATTTATCAGGATATGCTCACCCTGCTGGACCATTTCAAGCCCGATGCGGTGAGCGTGGAGGAGCTGTTTTTCAACACCAATGTGACCACCGGCATCGCCGTAGGCCATGCCAGAGGGGTGATCCTGCTGGCAATCGCCCAGAAGGGCCTGCCCTTTTATGAGTATACCCCCGGCCAGGTGAAGCAGGCGGTGGTGGGCTATGGCAAGGCGGAAAAACGCCAGGTGATGGAGCTGACCCGGAACATCCTGGGCCTCCGAAAAATCCCCCGGCCCGATGACGCCGCCGATGCCCTGGCCCTGGCGGTGTGTCATGCCCACAGCGCCTCCTCCCGAATGTTTCAAAACAGGAGTA
>JAHZHY010000287.1:3676-5155 GCA_019420045.1 Clostridiales bacterium | reverse complement strand
TGATAGCCCAGGCTCCTGACATATTCCTTTTTTCCCGCGGCATAGCCGCCGATGACCAGGATCATGTGTTTTCTCCCTTCTCAAAGGGCCAGTGTGGCAAACACCAGCACCGCCAGCTGACCCACTTCACACAGCTGGACAAAATAGCCCTGAAGATCTCCTGTGATGCCCCCCAGCTCTTTTTTAGCCCAGGCACCGTACCAAAGCCACAGCAGGAAAGCGGCAAGCCCCATCAGGCCTCCCACCATCTTTCCCACAAAAACCAGTCCGCAAAAGGACAAAATCGCCACAAAAGCCAAAAAGATGCCGGTGTTTTTCTTGGCGGCGCCATCGGCAAAGATCCGGGCCAGGCCGCTGTTTCTGGCGCAGGGCATGAGGCAAAGGGAAAGCCCGGCCAGAGCACGCTCCAACACCATGGCAAGGCCCATGAGAATAGCCCATGTTCCTCCGGTCTGCCACTGGGACGCCAAGGCAAAATAAAAGAGCAGATAACAGGCGCAGCCCAGAACGGCAAAGGCTCCGGCATTGGAATCTTTCATAATAGCCAGCTTCTTTTCCCGATCTCCGTGGCTGGCCAAGGCGTCACAGGTGTCGCAGAAACCGTCCATGTGAATGCCCCCAGTGACCAGGATGGGCAGGAGGGTCACCCCGGCCCCCAGCAGTATCTCCCCTGGCTCCAGCGTCCGGCACAGCCAGTCCCACAGCCACAGAAAGGCCCCGGAAAACACCCCTACCAGCGGCAGGGCACACAGGGCATAGCGCATATTTTTGCTGTTCCACTCCGCTCGAGGCACCGGCAGGCGGGAATACATGGACAAGGCCACCCAAATGGTCTGCCAAAAGGTTTTCATCTTTTTCCTCCTTTGTGGCAGATGGGCACGCCGCAGGTTACTTCCCACACCTCGTCGGCCTGCTTTGCCATCTCCCGGTTGATTTTTCCCAAAAGATCCATATACCGGCGGGTCTCCGGTGCATATTGGCTCAAAGGCTCCATGCCCACCTCGCCGCTGACGGCCACCAGGAGATTGCACTGGCATCGCAAAGATATGATCCCCTGCAAAATGGCCTCCACCGCCCTTTGCTCTCCCGCGCCTTCCGGAGAAAAGATCTCGTTTGCCAGAAGGTTCGTGACGCACTCCAGCAGCGCCGTTCCACGCTGAGGCAACACCAGGCTCCCCAGCTCCCGAAACCGCTCCACCGTCTCAAATCCCTTGTTTTCCCGCAGGCGCCGGTGGCGGGCGATGCGCCACTGAGCCTCTTTTCCAAAAGGCTCCATGGTGGCGATATAGTACCGCTTTCCCGGGGAGGAAACTGCCAAGGTTTCGGCAAACTGGCTTTTGCCGCTGGCGCTGCCACCCACCACCAGAAGAAAGCGGCCTTTTTCGTCCTTATTTCTGGGGCACATAAGCTTCCATTTGGATATCGGAGAAGGTACCCATATCAAAATAGATATCATAGGCCATGTCCAGAAGGGGAAGA
>JAHZHY010000287.1:0-3666 GCA_019420045.1 Clostridiales bacterium | reverse complement strand
CACGGCTCCGGTGCCCTCGCCCATGCGCATTCCCGCATTGATCATGGAGGAAAGGCCCAATTTATCCAGCAGAACCTGACCGGCAGGCTCGGCAGAAACATGGCTTGCCACCATGGCGCAGGTGCAAAGGGGCGCCAGACCCTGGGCACACAGGGCAGCCACAGCGGAAATCAGCCCATCCACGATGATGGGCACCCGATACAAAGCGCCGCCCAGATAGAGCCCTGTCATGCCGGCAATGTCAAAGCCGCCCACTTTGGAAATCACATCCACCGGATCACTGGGATCGGGCTTGTGAAGATCCAGTGCTTTCTGGATCACCGCTTTTTTCCGCATCAATCCTTCAGTGCTCAGACCGGCTCCCCTTCCGGTGACGGTCTCCACCGGAAGGGAAAGCATGCTGGCGGTAACGGCGCTGGAAGTGGTGGTGTTGCCGATGCCCATCTCCCCGGTGGCGATGATCTTGTAGCCCTGCTCTTTCAGCTCCCGCACCACCTCTACCCCGACAAGAATGGCCTCCACAGCCTGCTGACGGGTCATGGCCGGCTCCACAGACAGATCCTTGGTGCCGTAGGCCACCTTTCTGTGCCACAGGCCGGGGGCTCCCACATCCCGGTTGATGCCGATGTCCACCGGCACCACATCACAATGGTTCATATGGGCCATGTGGCAGACACAGCTTTGGCCTTCGGTCAGGTTTTTAGCCACCAGGGCGGTGATGCTGCTGTCGGTCTGGGTGACCCCCTGGGCCACCACGCCGTTGTCGGCACAGAGCACCGCCACGGCCCGCTTGTCGATGCGGTACTGGGCGTCACCGGTGAGGGCGGCGATGCGCAGGACATTTTCTTCCAGCATTCCCAGACTGCCCAGAGGTTTTGCAATGGTGCTCCACCGTTTCAGACATTCCTGCCGGGCTTCTTCGTCAGCACCCTGGATGCCGGCGCACACTTGCTCCAAAGTCATTGCTTATCATCCCTTTTTTGTTTTTGATATTCTGCGGCCGCTGCCACGAACCGGGCAGCAAAGCCCAGATTGCTGTAAAAATACAGGTGGGGGAACCCGGCCCACAGGGTGCGGGTGGTATGCACACACTCCCAGGTGCGGGTGGACAGGGGCTTTTTTGCAAAAGCATCCTCCCCCGGCTGGGTGCTGTCCCAATAATGGAATTCATGGCCCCGGATCTTGTCTTCCCTGCGGCACATCAGCCCAGTCCGCCAGGAAGTCACCTCCACATAACCGAACCGACCCAGCTTGCCTGTGGGAAATCCCTCCCCAGGCAGCACTCCGGCCATGGGCCAGCTGTTTCCTTCCTCGTCCTGCAAACTCTTTTGCAGATAGAGAAAGCCGCCGCACTCAGCCAGCACCGGCATTCCCCTGGCAGCGGCCTGTTTCACATTTTCCCGGCAAACCTGGTTCTGGCTGAGCTGCCGGGCGTAAAGTTCCGGATAACCTCCGCCCAAGTACAAAGCATCGGCCTCTTCCGGCGGTCCCTCGTCTTCCAGGGGGCTGAAATAAACCAATTTGGCCCCCAGCCTTTCCAGAAGTTCCAGGTTCTCCTGATAATAAAAGCAGAACGCCTTGTCCCTGGCCAAGGCGATCACCGGCTGGATGATGGAACGGGACGGAAGGATCAGCACTTCCTCCTCCATAGGCGGTGCACTGGCCATCAGTTCCAGCAGCCGTGGGATGTCGATGGTCTCTTCCGCCTGAGCGGCTAGAGCCGCCAGCTTTTCCCGAAGCCCTGCCACCTCTTCCGCCGTCACCAGTCCCAGGTGACGGCTTTCCAGGGCGCACTCCGGCATGGGGGGCAGATAGCCCAGCACCGGTATCCCCAGTTCTTCTTCCAGCATAGGTTTCAGCAAGGCATAGTGGCCTTTGCTGCACCGGTTGAGAAGGATTCCCCGACAGCCGCTTTCCTCCCGGAATTCCAGCAGCCCTTTGAGGGTGGCAACCAGCGTGAGGGAAGAACCTCCCGGCTGGACCACCAGCACCACCGGAGCCTTCAGCACCTGGGCCACATGATAGGCGCTGGCCTGGGTGCTTTTCCCCGCCACTCCATCATAAAAGCCCATGGCCCCTTCGATCAAAGCCACACCACAGCCCTGGATTCCTTCCTGGAACAGAAAGCGCGCTCTGTCTTCCGGCACAAAATACAGATCCATGTTATGGGCCTTGGCCCCAATGACCTGGCTGTGGAACATGGGGTCGATGTAGTCGGGGCCGCATTTGAAGGCAGCGGGAGAAAGCCCCCGGTTCATCATGACCTGCAAAAGGGCGCAGGCCATGGTGGTTTTGCCCGCGCCGCTGTTTGGAGCGGCCAGCACCAGACGGGGAATGTTATAATCCACTGCCTTCACCTCCCAGCACATACACCGGATTGAGGGCGGTCATCATGTGATACCGGCCCACTTCTTTTCCCCGGCTCACCGCCACCTGGCTGATGCGGATGTTGGTAAAGCCCTGGTTTGTCAGCTCGTCCAATGCCTGGTGCACCGTTTCCAGTGCAATGGCGTTGATGACCACCCGGACATGGGGATTTTTCTTCCGGGCGGCCTGAAGGATGGCCGAAAGATTCCCCTTGGAGCCGCCAATGAACACCCCCTGAGGGGCCGGGAGAGCTTCCAGTGCTTCCGGGGCCATACCCTGCACCGGAAACAGATTGGAAAGCCCAAACCGACGCTTGTTCTCTTCCAGCAGGGAAAAGGCTTCCTCCCCGCATTCCACGGCGTACACTCTCCCCTTCCGGGCCAGGCGGGCCAGTTCCACCGACACCGAGCCGGTCCCCGCTCCCACATCCCATAGGCTATCCTTTTCCCCAGGAGAAAGGAAAGCCAAAGACACCGCCCGCACCTCCTGCTTTGTCATGGGTGCTTTACCCCGCAGGAAGCAGTCGTCCGGCAGACCGCCGGTGAGGCAAAGGGGCGCAGGCCGGGGATTTTCCACCAGCATCACCGAAAGGGATTCAAACTCTTTCTTTGCCAATTCTTCCGCTCTTCCCCGGGTGATGGTTTCCTCCGGATAGGACAGGTTTTCCCCCACCGTCACCGGCAGATGTCCCAGCCCTTCCTCTTTGAGGCGGCGGCAGATGCTTTGAGGGGTAAACTGGCCTCCGGTAAGGAAAAAGGTCTCCGGATAACAGCGTACCTCCCCCACAGGGTCCACCTGATCTTCCCCCATGCCGTGGGCGCTGACCAGGTGGTAGTCCTGCCAGGGCATCCCCAGGCGGGAGGCCAGGTACTGAGGAGAGGAAAGGCCGGGCAGCACCTCCACCGGACCAAAATCCAGCAAAGGCAGCAGTTTCCGGGCACCGCTGTAAAAGCCCACATCCCCGCTGAGCACTACACAGGCCTCTGTTTTCCCCTCTTCCATGGCCTGTTTCAGCCGGGAGACGATCTTCTGGGGGACAATCTCCGGATATTGTTCCCCGGTCAGCCCTTCCGGCAAACTCTCAAGCACCCGGCGGGCCCCCACCAGCACCTGGGCATTCTGCAAAGCCTTCCAGGCTCCCAGGGTCAGGGTATCGGGGCTTCCCAGGCCGCTGCCCAGCACAGTGATTTTCATGGGTGTTCCTCCTCTCCCAGCTGTTCCAGCCGTTTTACCACCTGCTCATAGCTCATGCTCCCCGCTTCTTCCGGCGGGCGGCCGATGAGCAGCAGCCGGGCGCCC
>JAHZHY010000286.1 GCA_019420045.1 Clostridiales bacterium | reverse complement strand
CGGGCCCGCTCCACAAGGCCGGTGCATTCCACTGCACTCACCGAGACAAAGCCGTCTTTTGTCATACCGCGAATCAAATAATCTGTCATATTTCCTCCATGGAATGGTGATTTTCCGCAAAAATCAGGGTTTTTCTGCAACAAAAAAGAGGCGCCGGGTCTGATCTCCCACCCGTTGCCCTCCTGGCGAGCCATAGACATGGCGCACCCGCAGTCCTGCCTGCAAAAGGGCCTGCTCCAACTGCTCACGGGTATAGGCCCGCTGCTCGTGCCACTCGGTATTCCGGCTCCAGCTTCCGTCTTCTTCCTCAAGGAACACATCCACCTGATGCTGGGCCTGATGGCTTTTCCGGTCATAGCCATATTGCCAGGCGCAAAAAGCCCCTTCCAGCTCTTCCACACTGGAAAGGCCCCCCATCTCCTCAAAAGCCAGCGGTGTTTTCACATCAAACAAAAACAGGCCCCCCGGTTCCAAAAACAAGGAAACCCGGGCGAAAGCCTGTTTCAGCTGCCGCAGCTGGGTGAGATAGTTGATGCTGTCCAGACAGCAAACCACGGCATCGACGGTGCCGTACAGATCCAGTTGACACATATTCTGACAAAGAAATACCGGAGGACAGGAAAGCTCTCCGCATTTCTCCCGGGCCACAGCCAGCATATCGACGGACAGATCGCAGGCGATCATCTCATAACCGGCCTGCCCCAGAAGCCGGGTCAGACTGCCAGTGCCGCAAGCCAGCTCCAGCACCAGCTTCACCGGCTTCTTCCCCTTGGAAAAAGCCTTTTGGGCAAAGGCAGCCCACTGCTCATAGGGCACATCCCCGGTCAGGGCATCATACACCGCCGCCAAAGCGGAATAGGCGATCATTTCTCCAACTGCTCCAGAATGATGTTATAACCGCCCTTGCCATAGCTGAGAGCCCGGTTGACACGGCTGATGGTAGCGGTGCTGGCCCCGGTCTTTTCCACAATATCGCTGTAAATACAGCCTTTTTTCAAAAGCTTTGCCACAATCAGACGCTGCTGCATGGCCATCAGCTCGGTGACGGTGCACAGATCGTCAAAAAAAGCCCGGCACTCATCCAGATCTTTCAGCATCAAAATAGCCCGGAACAGTTCGTCCATGCTTTCTTCTTTGGGTCTTACATGCATCTTCCCAGTCCCCTTTGTCTTTTATTTTCTCCAAATTTCAAAAGGAAAAAAGCCTTCAAAAAGGTACTTATAGTGTATCACATCGCTTCAATGGTGTAAAGCCCGCATTTTGTTTTCTTTCCGTCATTTTCCAAAAATAATATCCCGTTTTCACTATTTTGGCAAAAATATTTCAAAACATATAAAAAGTATGAAAAACGCCCCCAACGCCGGTGACCGACCCGGCGCCAGGGGCTCCAATCAAATTCATTTCAAATGTCTATATTCCTTTTTATTCCTGCGCAGTCTCTTCCGCAGTGCGGCTTTCTGCCCGGGCTGCCTGACGGAACTTCACCCGGGAAGAGCGCACTTCCTCCAAAGCCTGAGCAATGGCCTCCTCGGTGCGCTTCATGGCGTCGTCGCAATAGGCATTGGCCGCGCCCATCAGCTCTTTGGCCCGCTTTTCCGCCGTATTGATGATCTCGGCGCTGCGGCGGCGTGCTTCATTGGTGATGTCATTGTCGTTGACCTTCTGCCGGGCCAGCTCTTCCGCCTGCTTGCGGATCACTTCAGCCTCCCGTTTGCCCGCAGTGATCATCTCGTTGCGCTTTTCCACGATCTCCCGGGCCATTTTCAGATCAGAAGGAATATTGGCCCGGATCTCATCCAGGATATCCAAAGCCTTTTCCCGCTCAATGACGCACCGGTCTCCCATCAGAGGGATTCCCCCTGCGTCCTGGATCATTTCGTACAGCGTGGTTACCATTTCATCGATTGTGTTTGCCGGCATTGTTCCATTCCCCTATCTTTATTGTCGGTGGTTGTGACGCTGTTCGCCCAATTTTCGTTCCAGCGCCTGCCTTACAGGCGGCGTTACCCAGCCACTCACATCCTCCCCCGCGAGAAAGGCCTCTTTCACACGGCTGGAACTCACATGATCCCAACGGGGTTCAGCATATAAAAACAGGGTCTCAGCCTGAGGGGCATGAAGCTGGTTAAAACGGGCGATCTCACATTCATAAGTAAAGTCTTGTTCATTGCGCAGTCCCTTGACGATGGCATTGACCCCATGGTCCTTGATATAATCATAAGTCATGCCGCCGAAAAAATCGGCTTCCGCCCCGGGAATACCCGCTACACTCTCTTTCACCAGAGAAAAACGCTCTTCCAAAGAAAAAAGAGCTTGTTTCTGATCGTTGACCATCACCAGAGCGATGACCCGGTCAAACAGACGGGCCGCCCGGCGGATCAGCTCCACATGACCCAAGGTGGGCGGGTCATAGCTTCCGGGGATGATAGCCAGGCTCATTTCGTTTCCTCCCGGGTGAAGGTGGTGATGGCGATGGCGCCATAGCGGTACTGCTTTTTCACCCGATAAGGCTCTTCCAAGGGCTGGATCAGATCCTCCCGGGCGCTTTCGCATACTATTATACCACCAGTTTGCAGGATGTCAATTTCCGCTATCTGCCGCAATGCCTGGTTGAGCATTTCACCGCCATAGGGCGGGTCCAGCAAAATCAGACCGAATTTCTGTCCCCGCAGACTGGAAAGAGCGCCAAAGGCATCTCCCCGGATCAAACGGCTGCATCCTTCAAAACCGGTGGCGGCAATATTCCGCTCCACCACTTTCTGGGCGCTGGGGTCGCTTTCCACAAACACACAGCTTTCTGCGCCCCGGGAGAGACATTCGATGCCCATTTGTCCCGAACCTGCAAACAGGTCCAGCACCCGGCGTCCTTCGATGTCAAACTGGATGATATTGAAAATGGATTCCTTCACCCGATCGGTGGTGGGACGGGTGCTGCGCCCTTTGGGAGTCTCCAGCTTCCGTCCCCGGGCCGTGCCGGTGATCACTCTCATGGTTTTTCCTCCTTCGCCCCTTGGGCGTCAAAATATTCCCGCACCTGTTTCGCCACATTCCGGGGCAAAACCTGGGCCAGTTCTTCCTCGCTGCACTGGCGGATGGCGGCCAGGGTACCGAATTTCTTCCGCAGAGCCCGGATGCGCTGTTCTCCCAGACCGGGGATGCGGGATAAGGTACTCTCCTTCACGCTGCGCCCCCGCAGATTTTTCTGATATTCGATGGCAAACCGGTGGGTCTCCTCCTGCAAATTGCCCACCAGGGAGAACACCGCAGGCTTCGTGCGGATGCCAAACTCGTTTCCGTCGCCGTCCACCAGCGCCCTGGTGCGGTGATGGTCATCTTTCACCATGCCGAACACCGGGATGTTCTTTCCATGCTCTCTGAGCACCTGGTGCACTGCGTTCACCTGGCCCTGCCCGCCGTCGATGAGCAGCAGGTCGGGCAGGGGCAAAAAGCCTTTGTCCCCTTCTTCGGCCCGTTTGAGGCGCCGGTCCATGGTCTCGGCCAGGGAGCCATAGTCGTCCCCGCCCAGCGCTTCCTTGATCTGAAAGCGGCGGTAAGCACTTTTGTGAAACCGGCCTTTGTCCATCACCGTCATGGCCGCCACCGTGCCGGTTCCTGCCAGATTGGAAATGTCGTACCCTTCGATCCGCTGAGGCGGGGCCGGAAGCCCCAGGACCTCCGCCAGCTGTTCCAGACTGCGGGAGGTCTTTTGCTCCCGCTTGTCCAGAAGTTCCAGCTCCTGGCGGGCATTTTCCATGGCCAGCTCCATCTGCTTCCGTTTTTCTCCCCGCTGGGGCACCTGCACATAGACCTTTCCCTTCCGCAATGTGCCCAACCACTGGGAAAGCATTTCCTGATCGTCCAGCTCCTGGCTCAGCAGCACCACCCGGGGAGAGCGCTGGGTCATGGTGTAATACTGCTTGATGAACCCTTCCAGCAGATCCCCCATGTCCTCAGGGGTAACACCGTCGAAAAACTCCTTCTTTTTGTCCAAGAGGTTGCCGCTGATGTAGTTGAGCATCACCACACAGCCCCGGCTGCCCAGCACCTGACAGGCGATCACATCCAGATCAGAAAGGGCGCCGGAGATGATCAGCTGATCCCGTCCCAGCCGTTCCACCGCCCGCATCCGGTCTCGCAAAGCGGCGGCCCGCTCAAATTGCATCTCTTCGGCGGCCTGCTCCATTTCCTGGCGCAGCTCTTCCGCCAATCCCTGGTATTTTCCATCCAGCAGGCGGCACACCTGATTGATAAGCCTGCTATACTCCCCTTTGGACACCTTCCCTGAGCACACGGCGCAGCATCGGCCGATGTGAGCATTGAGACAGGGGCGGCTTTTGCCGATATCCCGGGGAAATTTCAAAGAACAGGTGGGCAATTTAAAAGTGAGCAATGCGGTATCCAATGCTTTTTTTGCTCCGCTGCGGCCGCCATAGGGGCCAAAGTACCGTGCTCCGTCCTCCGCCGGTTTGGAGACGATGGAAAACCGGGGATATTCCTCCTTGGACAGGCGCAGGAAGGGATAGCCCTTGTCGTCTTTCAGCAGAATATTGTATTTGGGCTTGTGCTTTTTGATCAGGGCGCACTCCAACAGCAAAGCTTCAAACTCGCTGCCGGTGATGATAGTCTCAAAATCATGGACCTGGGAGACCATTTTCAAGGTCTTGGGCGTATGGGAGGCCAGATTGGAAAAATACTGGCTCACCCGGTTTTTCAGTGCCTTAGCCTTGCCGATATAGATAATCTCTCCCCCTGCGTCCCGCATGATGTACACTCCAGGCAGAAGAGGGAGCAGAAGGGCTTTTTCCTTCAGTTCTTCATACATAAATCCTGTCCTCCGGCGAAAAAACGCCCACAAAGAGCGGGCGCCGCATGGTTTTTCATGCGGCGCCGGCGATGGGTTCGTGTACTGCCCGGGTCAGTTGCCCGGTATGTAGGCTTATTCTCCGAAGTTGGAAGCCACCAGAGTGCACAGGGCGTTGACAGCCTCTTCTTCATCGGAGCCCTCGGCGGAAATGTTGATCACCGTGCCCTTGGTAATGCCCAGGGACAGCACGCCCAGAAGACTCTTGGCGTTGACCTTGCGGTTCTCCTTTTCCACCATGATGGTGCTGCGGAATTCATTGGCTTTCTGAATAAAGAAAGTGGCCGGTCTGGCATACAGGCCCACCTGATTGTTTACAGTAACTTCTTTGGAAAACATTTAAGCTACCCCGCTTTCTATGCTTCTATTGTAATTATTTTAACAGATTCGTCACGAATGTGCAAGGGGCATTTACACCTAACTCAAAGGCGCCCCAGCACTCCCTGAAAAAGGGAAAAGAGCAGCGGCATAAAGGCGGCCGGAATCAGGTTTGCCACATTGAATTTTTTCACATCCCACAGGTTGAAGGCAATGAGCATCAGAACGGCGCTGCCCACCAGGGACATCTGGGTCACCACCAGATCGGTGAGATAGGGCTTTATCAGCACAGCCAGCAGCGTTACCGCCCCCTGGTAAAGGCCCACAGACAAGGCGCTGAGGGGCACCCCCAGGCCGTAAGCTACCGACTTGGCGAAGGACACCCCCACCAGGCCGTAGACCGTGGCAAAGAGCACCGACATAATGCCGTCCAGCATTCCTTTTGCAATGAGCATGGTAGGGTCTCCCAGAAGCCCATCCTGCACCGAGCCCACAATAGCCATGGCCCCGGCACAGAACAGGATGGTGCAGTTGGCAAAGCCCGCTCCCACATCCCGCTCACCCGCTTTTCCGCCAAAGCGGTTTTTGATAGCCTCTCCCGCCTTGTCAAACAGCCGGTCCAGCCGCAGAAGTTCACCCACAATGCCGCCCACAGCCAGGGAAAGGATCAGAAGGAGGGTATAACTGCTCTCCAAAGCTCCGCCTTCCCCCACCTGAAGCATCCCGGTGAACACCCCGGACAGCCCGATGAGGAAAGTGGCCGCTCCCAGAGCCTGAAAAATGATCTTGCTGAACCGATCGGGCACGCCCTTGCCGATGAGCATTCCCACAAGGCTCCCGGCCAGAATCATCCCCATATTGATCAGCGTGCCCAATCCGGGCATCCCCATCACCGTTCCTTTCTCTTCCCACTTCTTTTTCTTTTATATGTTCATCTGCACAATGGTCACGCCATTTTCCCCTTCGCCATAGGCGCCCAAACGGAAGGATTTCACCTGCCGGGCTCCTTTCAGCCGGGAATGGACCGCCTGGCGCAAAACACCGGTGCCCTTGCCGTGAATGATGGTGGCCGAGGGCAAGCGCAGCCGGAAGGCCAGATCCAAAAACCGATCCAGCTCCATCAGCGCTTCTTCCGCCGTCATGCCCCGCAGATCCAGCTCGCTGCTGCCTCTGGTGGGCTGGGAAGGCGCCTGGGTGCGCACGCTGCCCTTTTCCTTCTTCTGGGCAGGCGCTGCCGAAATCAGCTGCAATTCCTTTTCCTTGGCCGTCAGCTTCATGATCCCCGCCGACAGCTGCACCGGCTGGCCGGGTTTGGGAGTCTCCACCACAGTACAGCGCATCCCGTTGGAGACGATCTCCACCACATCTCCCTTCTGCAAGGGACGGGGCAGCGGAGCGGCCTGCTTCTTGATCTTTTTCTGGATAGCCTTTTTCTCCGCTTCAGAGAGATGGCCCATCATCACCGCCCGGGCCTGGGACAGGTTCTCCTCCGCCGGATTGCGGCTTTGCTCCCGCCGCAGGCGGCGCAGCTCTTCCACTGTATCATCAGCGGCCTTCCGGGCCTCGTCGATCAGCTTCTGGGCCTGTTTCCGGGCATCCTCCAGCAGCTTCTTCCGCTCCTCCTCAATGGAGGCATAGGCCTTTTCCGCCTTCTCTTTGTCCTCCTGGGCTTTCTGCCGCTCCCTCTCTGCCAGCTGCAGCTGGTTTTCCATCTGCTGCCGCTTTTCTTCCAGGGTGCGGATCACATCCTCAAACTGGATGTTCTGGCTGTCCATGCCGCTTTTGGCCTTCTGGATGATCTCCATGCTCAATCCCAGCCGCTGGGAAATGGCAAAGGCATTGGATTTACCAGGGATGCCGAACACCAGCTTGTAGGTGGGTTTCAGAGTGGACACATCAAACTCGCAGGAGGCGTTTTCCACCCCCCGGGTTTCCAGAGCATAGGTTTTCAGCTCCGCATAGTGGGTGGTGGCCGCCACCAGTACCCCCTGCTGGCGCAGGTGCTCGATGATGGCCACAGCCAGGGCCGCGCCTTCCACCGGGTCGGTACCGGCGCCCAGCTCATCCATCAGCACCATGCTACCTTCTCCCGTCTCTTCCAGGATCTCCACAATATTCTTCATATGAGAGGAGAAGGTGGACAATGACTGCTCGATGCTCTGCTCGTCGCCAATGTCGGCCAGAATGTTTTTGCACACCCGCACCGTGCTCTCGTCTCCGCAGGGCAGCTGCAAGCCGCACTGGGCCATCAAAGTAAGCAGGCCCAGGGTCTTCAGGCTCACCGTTTTGCCGCCGGTATTAGGGCCGGTGATGATGACCGCATCGGTCTTGCCGCCGATGGTAAAAGTGATGGGCACCGCCGTTTCCCGGGGCAGCAAAGGATGCCGGGCCCGTTCCAGACGGGTCTGGCCCTTTTCCAGCAGCTTGGGACGGCAGGCCTTCATCTTATAGGCCAGTTTTGCCTTGGCAAAGATAAAGTCCAGGGTGCACAGAATATCATAGTCCTGCTGAATGGTGTTGGCAAAGGCTCCCACCTCTGCCGACAGCTCCATCAGGATCCGGTCAATCTCGTTTTTCTCCTTGGAGCGCTCTTCCCGGATGGTGTTGTTCAGCTCCACCACCTGCATAGGCTCCACAAACACCGTGGCTCCGCTGGAACTCACATCGTGCACCAGGCCGGGAATGCTCCCTTTGAACTCCGCTTTCACCGGCACCACATACCGGTCGCCCCGGGTGGTGACCACGGTATCCTGGAGCACTTTGGCGTAGCTGGGAGAAGAGATGATCCGGTTCAGCGTCTCCCGGATGCGGGAGGCAGATGTGCGGATACGCCGCCGGATCTCCCGCAGTTCCGAGCTGGCTGTGTCGGCAATTTCTTCTTCCGAGAGGATAGATTGCTCAATTTTATCCTCCAAGTATTTATTCCCGCTGAGGCGGCGGAAGTAATCGGCCAGAACGGTTTCCACCTGGGTGTCCTTTTCCAGGTATCCTTTTCCGGTGCGGGCCGCCCGCAGCAAAGCGCCGATGTCCAGCAGTTCCTTCATATTCAGGCTGCCGCCCACCTTGGCCCGTTCCAATCCGGCGGACACATCCCGTACACCGGAGAAGGAAGGACTGCCCAGCATCCCCGCCAGGCGGACGGCGTCCTCGGTCTGCTGCTGCAAACGCTCACAGCCCACCAGATTGTCTTCCGGCTCCAGCGCCCGGGCCATTTCCTTGGCCCGGGGGGAAACCGCTTCTTTTTCCAGCAGCTCCAGAACCTTGTGCAGTTCCAGAGTGCGGCAGGATTTTTTCTGCAATTCCGTCATATTTCTTTTGTTCCCCCTCCCAGGGATCGGTAAAAGTCCAGCGTCTGAAATCCCCGCTCCAGGCGGGTGAGGCAATAGGCTTCTGCAAAAGCCCCCAGCAGCTCCAGATCCCCCTCTTCCAATCGGAAGGAAAAGAGCTTTTTCAGATCACATCGCAGCACATACCGGGCCGCCTGCAAAGCGGCCCTGCTCAAAGGAGCGCTGACGCTCCGGCCAAAGGCTCCCCGGCAAGCGGCACAGTGGAGCTGCCCCAGTTCCAGATTGACCATGGGCTCTTCCGGGTCGGCACCGCAGGCGGCGCACTTCCACAGATCGGGCTCATAGCCGGCGATAGCCAGAAAGCGCAGTTCAAAAGCCGCCTTGATCTGCCGGATGTCGTACAGATGATGGGCCAGGGCATACAGGCTGTTGAGAGCCAGACGAAGCATACCGGGGGCCGGCACATCTTCTTCCCCTTCGGTGGCCAGCAGCTCGCAGAAATAGGAGCCCAGCGCCAGAGCATCCAGATCCCGGGAAAGGGAAAAGAACTGCTCCAGCATCTGGGCGTCCTGCAAAGTGAGACGGCCATTTTTTTCGTACAGGGTAAACTGGCAGTAGGCAAACAGCTGCCCGGCCCAGCCCATACGGCTGCTTTTCCGCCGGATGTTCGGGGCTTTTACCGTGATTTTTCCATAATCTTCGGTCATCACCGTCAGCAGTCGGTCGCTGTCCCGCCAGTCCACCGTGCGGATGACCAGACCTTTTGTGGTCAAATGCATGAATTTTATGTAGGGAAGAGCCTTTTTACGGCTCTTCCCGCTCCTTTTCTATCACATAAACCAAATAGGCTTCCGGCAGGCCGGTGCGGCAAAAAAGCTGCCAGGCCTGCTGGGAGACAGAGTTTTCTTCTTCCTTCACCGGGCATCCCTCCTGTTTTCAGTGTACCGCCCAGGAAGGGGAAAAACACATGAAAAATGGCGCCAGTCATGGAAAAAGATGGCCATGATGAAAAAAACCCACGGCCTGCGGCCGGGGCGCTCTCGCGCCCAAGAAGACTGACCCAGCCTTTGCTATGCTCTTTTATTCATCCTCATAACCAAAATTCCGGATCTGATTGGGATGGTTCCGCCAGTCTTTTCCCCAAAAAGCAGGCTTTTCGGGGCCCCTTTCATTTCAATAGATTTTCCCGGCACAGCCGGAAAAATCCTTACGGCCTGCGGCCGAGGCGCTCTCGCGCCCAAGAAGACTGGCCCGGCCTTTTCTATACTTTTTTATTCGTCCTCGTAGCCGAAATTCCGGATCTGATTGGGATGGTTCCGCCAGTCTTTTCCCCAAAAAGCAGGCTTTTCGGGGCCCCTTTCATTTCAATAGATTTTCCCGGCACAGCCGGAAAAATCCTTACGGCCTGCGGCCGAGGCGCTCTCGCGCCCAAGAAGACTGGCCCAGCCTTTCCCGTGCTTTTTATTCGTCCTCGTAGCCGAAATTCCGGATCTGATTGGGATGGTTCCGCCAATCTTCTTTGACCTTCACCCACAGTTCCAGATGGACTTTGGCATCCAGAAGCTTCTGAATCTCAAAACGGGCTGTGGAGCCGATCTCCTTGAGCATGGCCCCGCTTTTGCCGATGATAATGCCCTTGTGGCTCTTCCGCTCGCAATAGATCACCGCATTGATAGCCACCAGGCCATCCTCCCGCTCCTGCCATTTTTCGATCTCCACCGCCACGCCGTGGGGCACTTCCTTGTCCAGTTTCTGGAGCATTTTTTCCCGGATGATCTCGGCCACCAGCTGACGCTCCGGCTGATCGGAGATCATCTCCTCGGGAAACAGGGCCGGAGAGGGCATGCACAGCTTTTCCAGCTCCCGGAGCAGTTCTTGCTTACCTTCTCCGGTGCGGGCGCTGAGGGGGATGACGGCGGTAAAATCGTGGGCCTCGCCATAAAGAGCCATCACTTCCAGCAGCTCTTCCTTTTCCACGGTGTCGATCTTGTTGATCACCAGGATGCAGGGCATCTTCTCCCCTTTGATCCGGTCGATAAGCATCTGCTCCGGGATACCGATGCGGGCCACTGGCTCCACCAGCAAAATGGCGGCATCCACATCGGCCACTGTTTTGTTGACCACCTTCACCATAAAGTCGCCCAAGGCGTTTTTGGCTTTATGCAGGCCGGGGGTATCCAGAAACACCATCTGATACGGGTCCTGGCTGAGCACGCCGGTGATCCGGTTGCGGGTGGTTTGGGGCTTGTTGCTCACAATGGCCACCTTGGCCCCGCACAAGGTGTTGGTCAGGGTGGATTTGCCCACATTGGGCCGGCCCACCACCGAAAAGACGCCGGTTTTTTCGATCATAGATTCTCTCCTGTCTCCCGCAGAAGTCCCAGCTCCTGCATGATCTCTTCTTCCAGATTCCGCATGAGACGCCGATCCTCTTCCTCCCGCTCATGGTCATACCCCAGCAGATGGAGCATGGAGTGAACGGTGAGATAGGCACACTCCCGGTCAAAGGAATGACCATATTCCTCCGCCTGGGCCCGGGCCCGCTCCACCGACAGGATCATATCTCCCAAAGGCACCAGGCCGGTGTCCGGGTCCACTTCCATTTCCAGATCGCCCTCATATTCCCCATTGACCATATCCAGCAGGGGAAAGGACAAAATATCGGTGGGCACCGGCTTGTCCCGGTATTCTCCGTTGATCTGGCAGATGCCCTCATCATTGGTCAGGGTGATGTCCACCGAACAATGCCAATCGGGGGCCACCTTCTTCAGCGCCGCCCGGGAGCTTCTTTTCATCAGCTCCTCGGCCTGCTTGTCCCGGCACTCCTTGTCCCCGGAAAAGCGGATCTTCAGACTGCTCACCGGCCTCACTTCCTTTCTCTGGTGCACATATGGATTTATTATACTCCCTTTCCCCAAAAATTACAATCCAGCCCCCATATTGACAGAACCATCTCCTAATATTATAATATCGTTAAACGATATCGTTTGACGATATTAGGAGGTGAGCCCATGCCCAAAAAATCCCTGGAAGTCCTCACCGAGTCCATGTTTTATGTGCTCATGGCCTTTTGGCGGGAGGAGAAATGCGGGGCGGAAGTGGCGGCCTTTGTGGAAGAAAAGACCGGTGGCCGCTTCCGTTTGGGGCCGGCCACCCTATACACTCTGCTGGCCAAGTTTGAAAAGGAAGGGTATCTCTCCCCCAGCCAGGTGGAAGGACGCAAGCGCACCTACCGGATCACCCCCAAAGGCCGGGCGGCCTATCTGGAGGAAGTGGAACGGCTGCGCCGCTGCCTGGCGGATGCCCAAAGCGAAGGAGGTTTTCTGCCATGAAAAAAAGCCGACGCTCTACCGTATACCGTCTTCCCCCTTGTCCGGCCTACGACATCGAAGGCACCGAAAGCTGGCTTTCCGATCTGGCAGAAGAAGGGCTATTTCTGGAAAAGGACGGCTTTCTCTTTGGTTTTGCTTCCTTCCGCCGTGGGGAAGGAAAGCAGCGCCGTTACCGTCTGGAAGCCGCCCCTCACCCCACCGGTCTGTTTTCCGACCAGGACCGCCCCGATGAAGAGGCGGAAGAACTGAGCCGCCAGGCTGGTTGGGAGTATATCGCCAGCCGGGGAGATTTCTATATCTTCGCCACCGATGACCCCCAAGCCACCGAGCTGAACACCGATCCCCAGGTCCAGGCCCTGGCTTTGGAAAAGGTGCGCCGCCGCCAGCGCCAGACCCTGTTTCCCACCTTTTTCTGGCTGATCATCTATCCCCTTTTCTCCATAAAAGGGGGTGTGCTCCGCTCGGCCATTTACCTGGGCGCCCCTATTTTCCTGCTGGGCCATCTGTTGATCCTGTGGTCGATTTTTTTCTCCTTTGCGAGAATTTTCCCACCTGCGGAAACTGAGCCGCCGTTTGCAAGAGGGCCTGCCCGCCGATCACCACAAGGACTGGAAAAAATCCGCCCGGCGGCATTTTGCCGCAAAAGGTGCTTTTCTCATCCTGCTGGCCGTGTGGATCGGATTGGTGCTGACGGCCTGGCAGAGGGACACCGACAAAGTGGATACCGTGTCCCTTGCAGATTTTAAAGAACCCGTGCCCTTTGCCACCATGGCCGACCTGTTGCCCCAGGGTCAGTTCACCTTGGATGACATGGGCTTTGGCAACGAAGTCACCCTCCGCTCTTCCTGGCTGGCTCCTTCCTTCATTGAGTTTGATCAGACAGGAACGGTGAAAAATGAAGAAAAAACCGTCCAGGGCGGCATCAATGTGGAGTATTTCCACACCGTTTCTCCGCTCCTGGCCCGATTTCTGTCCAAAGAACTGCAATGGTATGACAAAAAAGGCCCCTCCCACTACGAAGCCCTTTCCACCCTCTCAGCCCAGGAGCTGGGTGTGGACTCAGTGACAGGCTACACCGCCATTTTCCCCACGCTGGTGATGGTGAAAGGGGAAAAGGTGCTGAAAGTTACCTTCTATCAGACCTCCCCCAGTTACACCATGCCCTTGAAGGAATGGGCTCCCATCTTTGCCCAAAGCCTGAGCAAATAACAAAATCAAAAAGGGAAAGCGCAGAGTGCGCTTTCCCTTTTTCTCATTTTTTAAAGCCGCGCCGGTTTTTCTCTTTGCCCTCCCGGTTTTTCTGCTTCTGCTCTTCGTATTTGGCATAGGCAGTGACGATCTTCTGCACCAGTTCATGGCGCACCACATCCCGGGCCGTCAGGGTGCATTGGCCGATGCCTTCCACCCCTTTGAGCACCCGCATGGCTTCTTTCAGACCGCTCATTTTCCCGTCGGGCAGGTCGATCTGAGTGATGTCGCCGGTGATGACCACCTTGGAATTGAAGCCCATACGGGTGAGGAACATCTTCATCTGTTCCGGCGTGGTATTCTGAGCCTCGTCCAGGATGATAAAGGAATCGTCCAAGGTGCGTCCCCGCATATAGGCCAGCGGAGCCACCTCGATGCTGCCCCGCTCCAGATACCGCTGGAAGGTCTCCGGCCCCAGCATATCGAACAGGGCGTCATAAAGGGGCCGCAGATAGGGGTCTACCTTGTTTTGCAGATCTCCAGGGAGAAAGCCCAGCTTTTCCCCGGCCTCCACCGCCGGACGGGTGAGGATGATCCGGTTGATGGCCTTTTCCCGGAAGGCCACCACCGCCTTGGCCACCGCCAGATAGGTCTTGCCGGTACCGGCAGGACCCACGCCCAGGGTGATGGTGTTTTCCTCGATGCAATCCACATAGGCCTGCTGGCCCACTGTCTTGGCCTTGATGGGCCGGCCTTTTGCGGTGACGCAGATGACTCCGCCCCCCATCTGGCTCAGCTTATCCTGCTGGCCGTCCTTGATGAGGGACACCACATAATTCACATTCTGGGGCGTGATCTGCTCGCCTTTGGCCGCCAGGCGCAAAAGCTCGGTGATGGCATTCTGGGCACCCAGTACGCCGTCCGGTTCGCCGCAGATCTTCAGATGATCGTCCCGGCAGACGATGCTCACCTGATACTCCTGCTCCAAAAGCCGGATATTTTCATCAAAAGAGCCAAACAAGTTGACGATCTCTTCCATGCGCTCAATGCTGATGGTCTGTTCAATCATTGCCTTCCTCCGTTGTTTTTCGGGAAATGCCCGATACTTCCTGCAAAACGCCCGCCTGCTCCCGGCATTCCAGCTGCAAAGCACTCCGGGCAAAAGGGACTTCATATTGGCATTGGAACTGACGGCTTTCCACCTGGGCTTCCGGCAGTGTCAGCTCCAACAGCTCCTCCAAGCGCTGCTCCATCACCTGCTTTGCCGTCTCCTGCGTGACCACATAATCCTTGGGGGTATATTCCACATACCGCTCGGTGACCAGCTTCACAGGAAGAGGGGTGTTTTCGGTGAGTTTCAGCTGCTTTTCTTCCATAAGGATATCATAACACGGGAAAGGCTCCTTTTCAACGAAAGAAAGCTGGATACGCCGGGAGCCGATCACCAGAAAACGGCGCACCTTTTCCCGTCCGGTGGGCACCTTTGTCTGCACCTTTGTGGGCATCACCTGCTCCAGGGTATGCCAGGTGCGTAGCGTCACATCGGCCATGGCGTGAACCTGGCGCACTTCATCCAGGGCGCTGACTATGGTTCCGGTGACCAGGATATCCCCCCGCACCACAGTATCCCCCACCTGCTTCATTCCCAACCCGGCCTTGATCTGAATGCTCTCAATGATCCCGTCTTTATCTGCCACCACATCACAGGGTTCATCCACCGGCACCATCTCCGGCGTCTCCTTCCGTCCATAGGCCAAAATCTGGGCCTGACTTCCACTGATGTTCACCGCCACAAAAGAAAAATTGTCGCTGTGAGTCATCACATAGCTGCGCACTTCCTCGCTGTCCACCTTGTTTTTCCCCACGCCGGGGCGCAGACCGGCTTCCTCGGCCAGACGCAGGGCCTCTGCTTGGAGAGTGTGGTCGCAGCCGGTCACATCCACCACCCACAAAAACCGGGTGG
>JAHZHY010000285.1:14910-21558 GCA_019420045.1 Clostridiales bacterium | reverse complement strand
GGGCCAAGATCGCTGCCACCGATGTATCGGTGCTCTCGGCCCGGGAAAACGACATTATCACTCTGATCACCTGCGTACGGGATCAGCCAGAATATCGCTGGTGTGTCCAGGCCAAGCTGGTGAGATAGAATAAGTAGAGCCTATTGACACATAATATATATCATGGTATATATTATGTAGGAGGTGAATACAATGGAGACCGCAAAAATTTTTGAGAATGGAAGAAGTCAGGCTGTGCGCCTGCCAAAGCAGTTTCGCTTTCAAGCGGATGAAGTAGTTGTGCAGAAATTAGGCGATGCCGTTCTTCTGGTTCCCAGGGAGTCTCTGTGGCAAACCTTTATGGATGGGCTGGATAGTTTTACCGAAGATATCTTTGCAGAGGGCCGGGATCAAGGCGTCCAGAAAGAGAGAGAAAGTCTATGAACTATATGCTGGACACCAATATCTGCATTTATGTGATGAAAGAGAAGCCAGAAGCTGTGCTGCGGCGATTTCAACAAGAGCTGAATGCAGGGCTTTGTATTTCTTCGATCACATTAGCAGAGTTGGAATATGGGATGAAGCATAGTTCCAATCCGATAAAGAATGAACAGGCTTTACTTCGGTTTCTGGTACCGCTGAGCATTCTGCCTTTTGGAGCAACAGCAGCATTTGAGTATGGTGACATTCGGGATTATTTGCAAAAGCAGGGAACTCCTATCGGCCCATTGGATATGCTGATCGCTGCTCATGCAAGGTCGGAACGAATGATTCTGGTGACAAACAATATCCGGGAGTTTGAGCGAGTACCAAACCTGGAGCTGGAGAACTGGGCGGAATGATCCAGAAGTAACCACTGCGATAGGGAGGAATAAATGATGAAACTGAGACGGGATGTTGCTGGGTTTGCCGTGGGCCTGCTTTGCGGCGGTGTGATTTTCGGCGGCGTAGGAATCGCTTCCGGTGTGATTGCCACCCCCTTGACGGAAAGCAGCCAGAAGGTGACCCTGGACGGCCAGGCGGTGAGCCTGGAAGGGTACAACATCAATGGCAATAACTACTTCAAGCTGCGGGATCTGGGCAAAGCCATGGACTTCGGTGTGACCTGGGACAATGACAGCCGCACCGTTGAGATCGACAGCAGCACCGGCTATGTGGAAGAGCAGCAGCCCACTACTACCATCCCGGGAGCGGTGAGCATCCCCACTGGGGACGCCAGCTGGTGTCCGCCGGTGGGGACGGTGATTGATCTGGGCAACGGCCAGACCATGACCGTGACCAAGGCCAAAGATCCGGAGCTGGGGCTGACCGTTCCGGCCAACGCATCTTCTTTCTGGCAGGATGAGCTGCCGGAGCCGAAGGTGGTTACTTTTGATGATGGAAGTGCAATGATTCGCAATATGCACGAGATCCGCCGAATGCAGTATTCTTTGTTTGAAGTGGCAGAGCCGGGTACCAAGATTTACTTGGGCCTGGAAGGTGCCCACCCGGGAGATCCTAATGTGGAGTGGCCCTGGCATGAAGGGATGCTGCAAGCAATGTACCTCTCCGGCCCCAGAAGCAAAGTCTGGGTAGATGCCTGGGATGTTTACAATGCAAATGGGCGATTCCTGTATACGATGTATGAAGTTAAATAATAGGGATGCCAAAAGAGACGCTAAAAGGCGTCTCTTTTTTTGTAGCAAAAATTAAAAAGAAAGGGAGAGAGTTATGAAAGCTAAACGACTGACATCGCTTTTGCTGCTTGTGGTCACTCTGATAGGGATGCTTCCTGGAGCGGTACTGGCAGCAGATACGCCGGGAGAAGCGTTGGGTGAAATCGACATTTATAATGGTGGCGAACAGTTGGCCTATCTGGCCGTCAATGGCCGAGTTCAGAAATTGAATTATGTGTATTTTAATTTCAGAACAAGCGCAGGTGAGATGAAACAAATTCCCGCCTATTGCATCAATCCCACCACAGATGGCGTTCCCCAGGTGGTAGGAAAGGGACAATCCGTCAAATACCTGGCTCAGAATCAAGCGTCAGATCCTAAGATTGTGGGCATTGTGGGCAACGGATATCCTCATCGCAGTTTGCAAGAGCTGGGCTTGGATAATGTGCAGCAAGCCTATTATGCTACCAAGATCGCTTTGTGGTGCTATCTGGTGCCTACCTGGAGCATCGACAAAGTAACTATCGCCCCGGGCCTTTCTTCTCACGAGCAGCAGATTGCCCAGCGGCTTTTGGTGGCAGCCAAGGACATTTATAACCGGGGCAGCGGATGGACAGATGTGCTTATCCCTGGCCTGACGGTTTCCCCGGATCAGCAGGAAGCCTACGAGGTGCAGATCAATGGTGAGACTTACTTGCAGCAAGTTTATACTGTTAAAAGTGGCACCTGGGTGGACGGCCTGGAGATCAGCATCTGGTTTGATTCTGAAGATGTGCCTGACGGCATGAAGATCGTGGGTATGAACAACCAGGAGATCGAAAAGATCCCGGTGGAAAGTGCGGGCTATCAGGCTCAGTTCAAAGTCATTTGCCCCAAAGATTCTGTTACCGGCAATACCAGCGTGAAATTCCTGTTGGAGGGCAATGTAAACCAGTACGCTGCCTTCTATGCTGTTTGTCAGGAGACCGGCACCTATGGTCAGCTGCAAAACTATATTGCGGATACTGACCCTATCCTGGTTCGGTGGTCTAATGCTCTGTTCAATTATTCCCCCGATGATACACCGCCTACTCCTGGAGATGGTGAGTACAGCCTGAAGATCGTCAAGACCGAAACAGGCACCGGCACTCGCCTGGAAGGGGCTTTGTTTGAAGTGAAAGACCCGGACGGCGCGCCGGTGGGAACATTCTCCACCAACGCCCAGGGCGAGATCATTATTCCTCTGGAGCGAGGAGGTCTGTACACCATCACCGAGGTGCAGCCCCCCAAGGGCCACCTGATGGCCAAGAATCCGGTACAGCAGGTACAGGTGGAAAAGGACACCGTGGCTACGGTGAGCTATGAAAACGAACCGTATGGCAATCTGCGGGTGGAAAAGGTAGACGCTGACACCGGCGATACCCTCCCTGGAGCCAAGGTACAGATCAAGCACATCGAGAGCGGAGCTACTTACACCCAGATCACCAATGAAGCCAGTGTGGCTATCTTCAATGAGCTGAAGCCTGGCGCATATGAAATCGTGGAGCTGGAAGCCCCCGATGGATGGATCAAGGACGGCCAGACTTATAATGTCAATGTGCCCGGGCAGGACACCGTTACCTTCACATTGAAGAACAGTGCCAAGCCTGGTCTGCGGGTGACTAAGTATGACCGGCAGACCCATGAAACCTTGCCGGATATCACCTTTAAGATTTATAAAGACAATCAGCTGATCGGCACTTATGAGACTGACCGTTTGGGCGAGATCCTGCTCACTGACCTGGAGCCTGGCACTTATCGGGTAGAGGAAGTGGAGAGTGACGATGAGCATGTGGTGGACACCATGCCCCAGGAGATCGAGCTGACCGAAGGCTGCGGCATCCTGGAGCTGGTATTCTTCAATGATCGCAAACCTGGATTGCACCTGGTGAAGATCGATTCTTCCGATCCCAGCAAGGTCATTCCCAATGTGGTCTTTGAGATCGAGGGCTATGGTACTGAGTTCGGCCCGGAAGAATTCACCACCGATGAAAACGGTGAGATCGACCTGTCCAAGCTGGAGCCTGGCACTTATGTGGTGACGGAGAAACAGGCCAATGGCTATGTGATTGACGATGCCCAGAGAATCATCCACCTGGAGCCTGGTCAGACCGGCGAATTCGTGTTCACCAACTCCATCAAGCCCTCTCTGCGGCTGCTGAAGCAAAGCACTGACGGCACTCCGCTGGGCGGTGTTACTTTTCGCCTCAGCAAGATCGAGGACGGGACACATTACCTGGATCGAACTACAAACGATGCTGGTGAAATCCTGGTGAGCGATATGGAGCCTGGCGTCTATTCTGTCAAGGAGACCGCCACTGCAAACGACCATATTCTCGATCCCACAGAATACAAGGTGGAGCTGTTCCCGGGCAAAACCAGCACTTTGACCATCCAGAACGACAAGCGCCCCAACCTGACCATCCACAAACGGGATGCCGATACCGGGGAAATGGTGCCGGGCACCGTGTTCCAGGTACGGGCCGTGGACGGCCCCTGGGTAGGGGAAGTGACCACCGGTGCAGATGGCAGCGCAAAGGTGGAAAATCTGCTGCCGGGTACCTATGAAGTGATTGAGAAGTCTGTGCCGGAACCCTATCTGCTGGATGCAGACAGCCAGCTCGTGACCCTCTATCCCAACCGGGATGCTGAGGTGTTCTTCGAAAACCACAAGAAACCTTCCCTGGAAATTGTCAAGATCGACAGTGTGACGGGAGATCCTCTGAAGGGTGCCAAGTTCCAGATCTGGTATCGGAGCAATAAGACCGAAACCGGAGAATTGCGTGATCTGGGCACTTATTACACCGATGAGAACGGCGTGATCCTGCTGGAGGATGTGGAGGACGGCTGGTACAAAGTGACCGAGCTGGAAGCCCCCGATGGTTATGCCATCAAAGATTCGGACACCCAGGAGTGCTTTATTGAGAGCGGTGGACGCAAGGTGCTGACTTTTGAAAACACCCCGCTGTCTGCCTTGGTTATCCGCAAGGTGGACAGTGAGACCGGTAAGCCCCTGGAGGGAGCCTGGTTCCGGGTACGATACCTGGGCGGAACTTCCGGCACCGGCGGCACCATTGTGGGTGAATATGAGACCAGTGTCAATGGCACCATCGTGCTCACCGGCATGAAGAAGGGCACTTATGTGGTGGAAGAGATCTCCGCCCCCAATGGCTATGTACTGGACAACAGCACACAGACAGTGTACCTCACCGGCGAAGACCAGGATGTCATTACTGTGACCTTCAAGAATACTCCCAAGGGCAGCTTGCTGATCCAGAAGATCGACAGCGTTACAAAGGAGCCTTTGTCCGATGTGGTGTTCAAGGTGACAAACTCCGACGGCACCGTCATTGGAAATAAGAACGGAGAATTCACCACAGACAGCAAGGGTACCATCCTCATTTCTGATCTGGAGCCGGGCAGCACAGTGATCGTCACCGAAGTACGGGCCAAGGAAGGCTATGTGCTGGACAATGTGCCCCAGAGCATCAAGATCAAAGCAGGGGAGACCGTGACCCTGGAGTTCCGCAACCAGCCTAAGAGCGGACTTTTGATCCGCAAGGTGGATAGTGTCACCGGAAAGCCCTTGGCTGGAGCAGAGTTCTCTGTGACAACAATCCAGGGAGCTGCTATTGGAAACAAGACTTACACCAGCGACAGCCAGGGCCTGATTTCCATCAGTGATTTGGAACCGGGTACTGGAATTGTCGTGCAGGAAATCCGGGCACCGGAAGGTTATGTGTTGGATAATACGCCCCGGACAGTGACGATGGAAGCTGGAAAGATTACGACCCTGGAGTTCAAAAATCAGCCGAAAGGCCAGCTCATTATCGTCAAGAAAGATAGTGTCACCGGCGAAGTGCTGAAGGGCGTCACCTTCCGCATCACCACTTCTACCGGGGAATATGTACCCGATAAAAGCGGTCAGATCAGCAGCAACGGTTTGTACTACACTGATAAAAATGGTCAGATCATTCTGTCCGGCCTGGAGCCTGGCACTTATGTGGTGACAGAGGTAGCCACCATCGATGGATATGTGCTTAACAGCACACCCCAGACAGTGGTGGTAAATCCCAACGATACGCAGACATTGACCTTCTACAACGACCCCATGGGCGGCTTGCAGATCATCAAAAAGGACGAGGAAACCGGTGAGCGTTTGGGTGGAGTCCAGTTTGAAGTGCGGAAGATGAATGGTGAGATCATCGGCACCTATACCACCGATCGGTACGGTGTAATCCGTCTGCCGGAGGTAGAGGAAGGATGGTACACCGTCACTGAGGTGCGGGCAGCGGATGGTTACATCCTGGATGATACGCCCCAATCGGTGGAAGTGAAGAACGGAAAAACTGCCACTATTGAGCTGACAAACCGGAAAGAATCCAACATCCTGATCCACAAGGTGGACAGTGTCACCGGTGAGGGATTGTACGGAGCCACCTTCCTGCTCTACGACAAAAATCACCGGCCTATCGGTCAGTACACCTCTGACCAGGATGGTTATGTGTACATCGAGGACGGCCTGGAGGACGGCAAGTATTATGTCCGGGAAATCAAAGCCCCGGAGGGCTATCTGCTGGACGAAGAGCTGAAAACCTTTTATGTGAAATACGGCCAGGTCAGCGAAATTCGCTGGGAAAATACAGCGGAAAAAGGCCAGGTGCAGATCGTCAAGAAGAGCAAGAATGCAAACTCCATCAATGGCCTGCCTGCCGGAACGCTCCTGGAAGGAGCGGTGTTTGAGGTCTATGACAAGGCCAACAACAAGGTAGACACCATCGTCACCGACCAGAATGGCCGGGCAGCATCCAAGGCATTGCCCCTGGGACGGTATACCATCCGGGAGGTCAAGGCCCCCAACTATTACAGCATCAATCCCACCACCTTCACCGCTTACCTGGAATATCCCGGACAGATCGTGGAATTTGAAGTGCTGGATGAAAGTGTGGGCACCGGCGTGTCCATCCAAAAGACTGGGCCGAAAGAAGCAATGTCC
>JAHZHY010000285.1:7549-14900 GCA_019420045.1 Clostridiales bacterium | reverse complement strand
GGTGAAATACACCTTCTCGGGGATTGGCAACAACTCCACAGTGCCCCTGGACAACTTCTACTGGAGAGATACCTGGCCGGCATGGCAGGTACGGCTCCAGCAGGTAGTCACCGGCACATATAACCAGAATCTGCGCTACAAGATCGTTTACAAGACGACTCACTCCGGCAGCTCCTATCGGACGCTGGCAGACAATCTGAGTACGCAGCAGAACTATGCCATTGACGCCAGCCCTGCGGCACTGAATCTGGCAGCAAATGAACGGGTGACCGAGATCATGTTTGTTTTCGGCACGGTCAAGGCAGGCTTCCGTCAGGTAGAAGCTCCGTCTCTGTCGGGTGTAACCATCGGCGGTCTGGCCGGTGGCAGCACATTCACCAATGTGGCCGATGTAGGCGGCACTTACGGCGGTGAGTGGATCATGGCGGTAACACGCTGGGTCACGAAAGTTTACGCTAAAACCATTATCAAACTGCCCCAGACGGGCTTTTAATTTACCAAGGGCCGCCCTTTTTGGGCGGTCCTTTCCGATGAAATGGAAGGGGGGAAGGTGATTGAAAAAAGATGAAGGGTGGGTCGTGTGGCTGGTGATGGCCATACCGGTTATCTGGGCAGCACTGCTGTTGGCCGGATGCTGGCAGGGTGGCATGACCCTTTTGCCCTGGTTGGAAAGCTTCATGGAAGCGACCGAGCACCCTTTTGCGATCTCTTTGGGTAGTAAGACCGGGCCGGTGGTGCTCATGGCCCTGGCTTGCTATGGGGCGGCAGTGGCAGCCTACTACTCATGGAAAGGGAACAGGCGTCCTGGAGAAGAGTATGGCAGCGCCCATTGGGGATCACCCCAGGCGCTGCGGAAGAAGTACCAGGATGCCAAAGCAAAGCTGAACAACATCATTCTCACTCAAAATATGCAGATGGGACTGGACAACCAGCGATACCGGCGCAATCTCAACATTGTGGTGATTGGTGGTTCTGGCGCGGGTAAGACCCGGTTCTTTTGCAAGCCGGGCATTATGTCCGCCAACTGTTCCTATCTCATTACCGATCCGAAAGGCGAAATGCTCCGGGATACAGGCAATCTGCTGCTCCAGGAAGGTTACGATGTGAAAGTGTTCAATCTCAATGATCCGGACAATTCAGACTGCTACAATCCTTTCCGGTATATTCGGGATGAAAAGGATGTACTGCGGCTCATCGACAACCTGATCAAGAACACCACAGCGAAAAACGCCACCAGCTCAGATCCCTTCTGGGAGAAATCCGAGGTGGCGCTGGATAGTGCGCTGATGCTTTATCTGCTCAGCGAAGCACCGCCGGAAGAACAGAATTTCTCGACGCTGATGTATCTGCTGGAAAACGCTGCGGTGAAAGAAGAGGACGAGGAATATCAAAGCCCCGTAGATAAGCTCTTTGAAGAGCTGGAAGAAAAAAATCCGGATCATGTGGCGGTGAAGGAGTGGAAGGTCTTTAAGCAGGCCGCTGGAAAGACAGCCAAAAGCATCATTGTCAGCGCTGCTGTACGACTGGCAGCTTTCAACTTGCCCCAGATTGCCCGCATGACCAGCCGGGACGAGCTGGATCTGGGCAGCCTGGGTGAGCGGAAACGGGCGATTTTCTGTGTGATCCCGGACAACGACGCCAGTATGAATTACCTGGTGGGGATGCTTTATACCCAGGCATTCCAGGAGCTTTATTATCGGGCGGACAATTTGCATGACGGCGCTCTGCCGGTGCCGGTGCGGTGCATTCAGGATGAATGGGCCAATGTGGCCCAGCCGGACAGCTATCCCAAGATCCTGGCCACCTGCCGCAGCCGGAGAATTTTCCTCAATATCATCGTCCAGAACATTGCCAGCATCAAGGCACAGTACAAGGATGAATGGGAAGGAATTATGGGCAACTGCGATGTGCTGCTCTATTTGGGCGGCAACGAACAGAGCACCCATGAATACATTTCCAAGCTGCTGGGGAAGGAGACACTGGATACCCGCACCTACGGCACTACCCGTGGCCGCAGCGGAAGCAGCACCACCAATTACCAGAACGCCGGACGGGAGCTGCTGACATCCGACGAAGTGCGGATGCTGGATGACAACGATGCACTGCTTTTTATCCGTGGTGAGCGCCCCATAAAGGATAAGAAGTATGACATTATGAAACATCCCAATATCAAAAAAAGCCGCGACGGCGGCGCACCCGCTTATGTGCATAAGCGGGAAGTGCCTGATTATCGTTTGCCTGATCTGCCTTATGGAAAGGAAGATCTGGATTATATTACGATCCTAGACGATCCCGATGAGGAAGAGGATGAAGAGGATTTCTTCCAGGAAGAAAACAAGGAGGAAGAGTACGATGAAGAATGAAAAAGCAGTGTCCGCTGAGCGCCAGGAAGAGCTGGCTCGGTGGGAAAGAAGATGCCGGAAGATCCAGCATGGGCTGCGGATCGCCATGATGGTGATGGTGCTGTTCACTGGTGTGATGACCATGACTTTTGCTGCCGATCCTTTGGCGCCCATCCAGCAGCTGTCCACCTTTATTGGCAGCGCCATCAAGGCCATCGGTATGATCATCCTGTTGTTCGGCGTGGTACAGGTTGGCCTGTCTGTGAAAAGCCATGATGCGACCCAGCGGTCTCAGGGTTTCCTGACTTTCCTGGGCGGTGTGATCATTGCCTTTGCGCAGGATATCCTGGCCATGGTGACCGGCGGTTGATCTTATGGCGCATAAGCAAGACAAGCGGGGGAGGGGCCAAGAGCCCTTCCCCCAGGGAAAGGAAGTGACGCTATGACTTGGACGGCAGAACTTTTGCAGGATTCCCTGAATCGGTGGAACACCACCATGGAGACTATCTGGGAACTGCTGCTGCAATCGCCGCAAACCTTTAAAGGCGGTTCCATATGGACAACCATCGTCAATATCAATGGAGCAATGAAAGCAGCTGGCTATGCCCTTCTGGTGCTCTTCTTTCTGATCGGCGTGGCCCAGAGCACCATCAACTTCCGGGACTTTCAGCGTCCGGAGTATGCCATCAAACATTTTCTCCATTTTTTATTGGCAAAAGTGGCCATCACTTACGGCCTTCAGCTGATGCAGACCATCTTTTCTGTAGGGGCCGGGATCGCCAGTACGGCTATGAGCAGTCTGGGTGGCGTGGAGAACACCAAGGTATCTCTGCCCACGGAGATCATTGAAGCCACCGATAAGATGAAGTTTTTGGAGAGCATCCCCATGTGGGCGCTGGCGCTGCTGGGAAGCCTGGGGATCGTATTGATTTCCTTCGGACTGATCCTGGTGATCTATGGGAGGTTTTTCAAAATTTATATGTATACCGCCGTTGCACCACTGGCCCTGGCCACCTTCGGTGGCACCGGAACCAGCTCGATGGGAAAATCTTTTCTCCGCTCTTATGCAGCCCTCTGTGTCCAAGGGGTGGTGATCGTGCTATGCTGTATCATTTTTTCAGCCTTTGCTTCATCCGGATCACCAGCGATTGTGGATGGCAGCGCCATGATGAAGGTGTGGAATTACCTTCAGGAAACCTTCTTCAATATGGCGCTGCTGATCATTATGATCTTCGGGGCCAACAGCGTGGTGAAGGAAATGTTCGGCCTGTAAAGGGGGGAGAAGTGTATGGCCATTGAGATTAAGATCAACAAAGAAATCAACAACTACAAAGAAAATATCTTTTTCGGCCTGACGCTGCGTCAGTTTGCGTGTTCAGCCGCAGCGGTGGCAATCGCTGTGGGGGCTTATTTTGTATGTGTTCCTATTCTGGGGGAGGAAGCTGTGAGCTGGATCTGCATCCTGTGTGCAGTGCCCATGGGCGCTGCCGGTTTCATTGAATATAACGGAATGTACCTGGAACAGCTTCTGTGGGCTATCTGCAAAACACAGCTGCTGTGTGCCGGAAAACGGGTATGGCGGGCACAAAACTATTATTTTGATGCTTTTGCTATGGTGATAAAGGAAGAAGAACAAGCTGACCGAAAAAGGAAAAAGCCGAAAAAGAAAAAAGACAGTGAGACAGGGGGAATTTGATGGCAGTGCAATTCAGCTTGCCCTGGATCAAGCCTGATCCGGAGAGGGATGGCTTTCAGGTGCCGAAAAGTGCCCAGCAGAGCATCCCCATCAAGCGGATCTACAAAGATGGAATTTTCCAGGTGGCAGGCAAGTTTTCAAAAACATGGAGTTTTTCCGACATCAATTATGCAGTGGCCTCCATGGAGCGGCAGCAGCAAATGCTTCTGGCCTGGTGTACGGTAATCAATATGCTGCCCACCAATGTTGCCAGCAAGATCAGCCTGATCAATCACAAGATGGATCGGAAAGAATTTGAAACAACTCAGCTGATGGCTCTGAAAGGGGAGCGGCTGGATCATTACCGAAAAGAATACAATGAGGTGGTGGAAGAGAAAGCCCGGGAAAGCAATGATATGATCCGGGAAATGTTCATCACTGTTTCGGTGGAAAAAAAGACGGTGGAGGAAGCCAGGGCTTTTTTTCAGCGGCTGGAGGTGGATCTGTCCGGCGGCTTGCGCCAGTTGGATTCCCACTTGCAGGAACTGACTTTGGAAGAACGGCTGCGGCTGTTCCACGATTTCTTCCGGCCCAAGGAGCAGGAATTTTCCTTTGACCTGAAGGACTACATCCGCAAAGGCCATGACTTCAAAGATGCTATTTCTCCGGAGTGCATCGAGTTTAAGAAAGATCGGTTTGAGCTGGGTGACCAGGTGGGCCGGGTGCTCTTTCTTCGGGAGTATGCCAACTTTATCAAAGACGATCTGATTTCCCAGCTGGCCGATCTGCCGAAAAACATGGTGCTGTCTCTGGATCTTATTCCGGAACCTACGGACAAAGCCATAAAGGAAGTGCAGAAGAAAATCATGGCGGTGGAGACCGATATTTCCCGCTGGCAGACCCGGCAGAACATGAACAACCAATTTTCCGCCAATATTCCTTATGAGCTGGAGCAGGCCCGGTCAGTGACCAAGGAAATAATGGATGATATCACCGTTCGGGATCAGCACATGATCCATGGGCTGCTTACGATCACTCATTTGGCTGACACAGAAGAAGAATTGGATGAGGATACCGAAACCATCCGTTCGGTGGCTGGATCGCACGGCAACTGCCAGATCGGCATTCTGAAATGGCAGCAGGAGGATGGGCTGAATACCTGTCTGCCCTATGGCCTGCGGCGGATCGATGTGATGCGCACCCTGACCACAGAATCCGTGGCGGTGATGACCCCTTTCCGCAGCCAGGAGATCCGGCACAAAGGCGGTGTTTATTATGGTGTCAATGCGGTGTCCCACAATCTGATCCTGTGCAACCGGGAAGAGCTGCTCAATGGAAACGGCTTCATCCTGGGCGTTTCTGGTTCTGGCAAGAGCTTTGCAGCCAAGCAAGAGATCACCTCCATTGCCCTGGGCACTGACCACGATATCATCGTGGTCGATCCGGAACGGGAGTATGGCTCCCTGATCCACGCCCTGGGCGGTGAGGTCATAGCCATTTCTGCAAACACTTCCAATCATATCAACGCATTGGATATTTCCGCAGAATATGGCGAAGGCAGCAATCCGCTGGTGCTCAAAAGTGAATTTGTTATGTCCCTTTGCCAGCAGCTGCAGCATGGGCCGATTGAACCAGGGGACAAGAGTATTATTGACCGGTGTCTGGAGCACATCTATGAGGATTATCTGAAAACATACGAAGGAAATGCGCCTACGCTGCTGGATCTGTACTACGATTTGCTCAAACAGCCGGAGCCGGAAGCACATCGGCTGGCATTGGCCCTTGAGCTGTTCGCAAAAGGCAGCCTGAATGTCTTTGCCCATCAGACCAATATGGACACACAGAACCGGATCATTTGCTATGATATCCAGGAGCTGGGCGAAAGTCTCAAGCCGGTGGGCCTGCTGGTCATGCTGGATTCCATTCTCAACCGGGTCATTGCCAACCGAAAGAAAGGGAAGCACACTCATGTGTACATCGATGAGATCTACCTGTTCTTCAATTCCTTGGGAGAAGGGAATGTGACCAATTACAGCGGCGAGTTTTTGTACAAGGCGTGGAAGCGATTCCGCAAATATGCCGCTATGATGACAGGTATCACTCAAAATGTGGGTGAATGTCTTAATTCCAACACAGCTAAGATGATGTTTGCTAATAGCGAATTTCTGCTGTTGTTCAATCAATCAGGACCGGATCAGCAGGATTTATCTAAGCTGCTGAAGATCTCCAAAGCGCAAATGGATCACATCACCACATCTCAGGTGGGCAATGGTCTGATTAAAGTGGGCAGCAGTATCGTACCTTTTAAGAATGTGTTTCCCAAGGACACCGACCTTTACAAACTGATGACCACCAAGCCTGGTGAAGGCGAAATTTGAGAAAAAGGTATATTGAATAAATTGGGAAGAATAAAAACAAAAAGATGCTTTTTTGCGATTTATTTTATTTCTATTTGTGGTATACTGAGGATAAATATCTGAGAGGTGATAAGAGTGCTGATTGAGTTTCGTTTTATGAACTATCGGTCTTTTCGTGACGAAGCGATACTTTCAATGGAAGCGACCGGGCTGGGTTCCTTGAAAAAATGCCTGATCCCGCTTTCGTCCACGGTAGAGTTGCTTCCTGCTGCTGCAATCTATGGGAAAAACGGTGGGGGCAAGAGTAATGTAATCCGGGCTTTTTGGCTGGCCGTGCAGTTTATCCGCAATGCACAGAGGACACAGCATGAGCGTGCTAGTATTCCAGTCAACCCCTTTGCGCTCAATGACTATTCCAGCGGGGACCCCACAGAATTTCATTTTATATACACTGTGAATGGCATCAAATATTGGTATGGCTTTTCGGCTACAAGGGAGAAAATTTTTGCGGAATACCTTTATCACGCACCCAAAAAGCAAAAAGCACTGATTTTTTCCAGAGCTGGACAGGACTTTACATTCACGGAGGAGAAAGCGAAACGCAGAATGATTGGGGGAATGGTTGCAGAAAACCAACTGTTCTTTTCCGTAGCGTGTACGATGAATGACGGTCCCTGCATTGCTGCGATGCGTTGGTTCCGGGACCATGTGTTTTTTTCAAGGGATTACCCGGATATTCCCAGACAACTTTTAGCGTATTCAGAAGACAAGGATATGCTCAAGGCGATTTCTGATTATGCCAAGGCTGCCGACCTGGGAATCCAGGATATGCGTTTTGAATTTGACAGCAAGGAAATTGAGGATCACATGTCTTTGCCGGATAACTTGCCGGACAATATCAAGAATGCATTGGTTCAGTTTATGCATACATTGCAAGAAAGCGCCAATCGTGGAAATATTCAAATGAGCATGGGGGA
>JAHZHY010000285.1:0-7537 GCA_019420045.1 Clostridiales bacterium | reverse complement strand
GCCAGTCATATAGGAGAAAATCGTGATGGACAATCCACCAGCTATTTGTTGGAGCTGGAAGATGAATCGGATGGAACAAGAAAGCTGATGGCACTGGCTCCGGCCATTGAGTCTGCATTGCGCACAGGAGGTATTTTGTTGGTTGATGAGTTGGAGCGAGAGCTTCATCCTATGTTGGTCAACTTTATCCTTGCAAAGTTTCAAAGTAAATCTTCCAACCCCAATGGAGCGCAAATAGTTTTCACCACTCATAATACAGAACTGATGACTCTGGAATTGCTGCGCAAAGACCAACTGTATTTTGCAGATAAGAATGATAAAGATGGCACTTCAGAGTTGTATAGTATCAGTGAATTTTCCACTCGGACGACAGAGAACATCCGCAAGGGATATTTTGTGGGAAAGTACGGCGCTACACCGGACCTGGAAATTGAGGAGGTGGAATAAATGCCTCGCCGATTCAAAGATCCGAAACCATACATTGTGGTGTTTTGTGAGGGAGAGAGTGAGCAGGCGTACACGGATTTTCTGAAAAAAGAATTTAAAGATGTTGTGTCCATTAAACGCCCCAGCTCCACCGGACTTTTTGAAGAAGCAGACAGGAGATTTGAAAAGGATAAATCCTATCGGGATTATACGGATGTAACCGATGAAATATGGTTTTTCTTTGATGTGGAAATAAAAGATGTTCCGAAGTGGGATAGTAGGATGAAAATTATCCGCCGTCTGCGCTCCTTGCGGAAAGATCCTAATATTAAAGTCAGATTACTGATGACAACGGGCTGCATTGAATATTGGCTGATGCTGCATTATGAGATGTTTGCTCCTCCCATCCAAACAACGGAAGAAAAGAAACGGGTGATCGATCGGCTGCGCGCAAGGGTGCCGGAGTACGAAAAAGGCAATGCGGCAGTTACTTCCAAAATCGCGAAGAATTATCCAACAGCAGTTAAAAATGCCCAAAGAACCATGTCTAATTTGCTTGCAGAAGGGCTGCCTGGCTTGGAGGATTCTGATGAGAGAAATCGATGGTTATGCCAACAGTGTCTGACTTTTTCCAATGTGCACGAAGCAATTGATTTTTTGCTTCAACGGAGGTGATGTTTTCGAAAAAAGTCTGAAAAAGTGAATAAGGATGAAAAGACAGATGGATAGCTTAAAAATTGGCTGACCAGTCTGTCTTTTTGTTTTGGAAGAAAAGAGGTGAAGCCATGAGAGATATCAAGATGAAAGAAAAGGCCGAACCCACGCTGCACACATTGGAGAGGAAAGTGTGGCGGATCAAGGATGCACAGGGACTTAAGATGCCAGTGCCCAGGACCGGGCGGGAGATCGACCGCTTTGGAAGAAGTGGGAAGCAGAATGCATCTCAACTATCCCGCATGCGTCCGGAGCAGGGGAAAAAGCCAGAAGAATTCAATGCTCAGGAAGGGCAGGAACAGCCCCAAATGGAAGGGGGGCAGGTGGCGAATTTAACGCTGCACACAGAAGAACGGCTGATTCGGAATACAGGTCAGATTTCATCTCATGCAGCGCAGCGGTTAAAAGCAGTTTATTTGAAAAAGCAGGCCCAAAAGACAGCCAAAGCTAAGCAAGTAGAAGTCATCCCAGCTCCACAAGTGGAAGCTGCTCTAACTTCACAGATTACACCTCCCACACCCATGGAGCGAGGGCGGCAAAAAGCAATCTCCGATGCACAGAACGCTGCTGCGCTGCGAAAAGAATGGGCATCCCTGGCTGAAAAAGAAAATGAACTTTCGTTGGCCCCGGAGTTTGCTCTGAAAGAACAAGGCAAGATGCTGAAAATGCGCTCAACAGGGGAAGGGCCTGTTGGTGAACAGAACATAAAATTTGCTTTCCGTGAGCGGAACCCTTCAGCCAGTGTGTTGAAAGAAAGACACGCTACTGCGGGCGCGGCTATCAAATCCCGATCGGCTTCTTCTGTTTCGGCCAGGCAAACAGCAGAAGCTGCGAAACAGGGCAGTGCGGCGATGCTGAAGAGCGGCATGGCCAAACAGGCAAAGGTGCGGGTACAGAAGCAGGCGGAAGAGCGCCTGAGAGAAACGGTGGTAAAAAAAGCGAAGAAGGTCGTGGCTGCGGCACGCAAACGAGCACAGAAATCTGCAAAACAGGCAGCTCAGGCGGCGGCTATGTTTGCCCGGGTGTTGATTGCAGCTGTTGGTGGTGGTATTTTCGCATTTCTTCTCTTTCTCGTGCTGGCTTTGGGAGCGGTAATCGCTTCGCCTTTCGGGATTTTTGCAGCCGGAGAAAATGACACTCCTGGAACTATCACACCATCCGCTGCTATCGCCCAGGTCAATGAAGAATACACGGAAAAGCTGGAAGAGATCCAAAGTTCTTTTGAAGGCTCTTACAGCCGGATTGAGACCGACGGTACGCTGCCGGATTGGAGGGAAGTGCTGGCGGTATTTGCTGTTAAAGTAGCGGGCAGCGATGGAGAAGACGCCATCGATGTGGCCACCTTTGATGAAGATCGGGTGGAACGGCTGAAAAAAGTGTTTTGGGATATGATGGAGGTCTGGGGTGAGGTAGTAGAGGTGGAAGAAGGAGAGCTGAAGATAAAGGTGCTCATTCTACACATCGAAAGCAAGACTGTGGATGAGATGCGGGATTTTTACCACTTCACCGAATACCAGAACAGTGCCCTGGATGCGCTGCTGGATGAGCTGGGAATGTTCGACGATATGCTTGGAGATCTGACCATTACCCAGGAGGATGCTATTAAACTGCTGGAAAACTTGCCGGAGGGTCTCAATCCTGACCGCAAGGCTGTGATTGAAAAGGCATTGACCTTGGTGGGCAAGGTAAACTACTTCTGGGGCGGCAAGAGCAACGCCATCGGCTGGGACAGCCGGTGGGGAACCATGCAGAAGGTCACAGCTCCTGGAAGTCAAACCACAGGGACTTATCGACCGTATGGCCTGGATTGCTCTGGATTTGTGGATTGGGTCTTTAACAACGCCCTGGGATATAAGCCTGGCCACGGTGGCGGTGCAGCATCCCAGCATGATTATTGCACACCGGTTTCCTGGGCAGATGCTCAGCCGGGTGACCTGGTCTTTTATGGTGATGACAGCCATGTAGGTATCGTAGGGGGCCGGGATGAAGATGGCAATCTGCTGATCATCCATTGCTCCAGCGGATCAAATAATGTGGTGATCTCCGGCAAAAAAGGTTTTGACAGCGTAGGCAGACCAGAAGCATTTCAGTAAGCGGGACAACCGAAAACACAGCCAATGTACCATTTCGCTGTTGTTTCGTGGTATAATAACTTTAAATGGAGGTGAGCAAATGCCGAAAGAGTACGAATTGCGGTTATTTGATGAGACCTTGCTGACCTTTACCCTGGAGGAAAAAGGAATCCAGGGCCTTGTGGCCCATGTGACCGGGGTGAAATCAGAAAAACGCAGTCTGCTTCCTTTGGAATGGCACGGAGACAGCTGTGATGAAAATTTGCTTCAATGGCTGCGGCGGCGGGTAATTCCAAAAAACCGCACCTTTGTGGATGAGATCCTGAAGACCTTGGGGCTGTCTGCCAATGATACAAAAGGCATTATTGATGTGTGCAGAGGGCTATCTTTGAATGACAGCTATTGGGTTGTTCCTGCTGGTTTTGAGGGCAGCTTTGCAGAGTATAATTTGTACGAAAATCGCTTT
The DNA here is from genome assembly GCA_019420045.1 of Clostridiales bacterium. Taxonomy (GTDB): domain Bacteria; phylum Bacillota; class Clostridia; order Oscillospirales; family Butyricicoccaceae; genus Pseudobutyricicoccus. Next base: position 3,859 of record JAHZHY010000285.1, on the reverse strand, counting down.
TCGGAGATCCTGGCTTTGGTGGCCTACACTGGTGCGGGCAGCAGCCATCAAGCGTTTACTACTTCGCCGGAACTGACCACAGGTGGTATGCTTCCCAAAGCCTGGCGGTTTTTGGGCAAAGAGGGAATTTGGCTGTACAAAGGTGGAACTTCCGGTGCGGCCAATACCGGAAAAGAGCCATATAGTGAATACTACGCTTGTCAGGTGGCAGAAGCAATGGGACTTCATGCTGTTCAGTATGATCTGGAGAACTGGAAAGATATCCTGGGTTCCAAGTGTAAATTGTTTACCGACATACACACTGCGTTTGTGCCCATTGGACGGATCGTCACTTCTGGTGGCCTGCCAGCTTGTCTGGCTTATTATGAAAAGCTGGGTAAAGATGCCTATGAGCAAGTCAAGAGTATGCTGGTGTTTGATGCCGTGATTTACAATGAGGATCGGCATTTCGGTAATTTTGGTATTTTGCGCAATAACCATACCGGCGAAGTGCTGGGAGCCGCACCGATTTTTGATAACGGCTTGTCGCTGTTTAATTTTGCGATGGAATCCGATCTGGCCGACCTGGATGCATATGCCTGTACACGAACTACCCCGTATGGCGGCGTCACTTATGAAGCTGTTTGCCGGGAAGTAATGGGAAAGGTGCAGGCAGAACAGTTGAGAAAGCTGATTGGATTTACCTTTACCCGGCATCCTCACCTCAATCTTCCTGAAGAACGGTTGGAAGCCATTGAAAAGCATATTCAAAAGCGTGTTCATTATTTGTTAGAGCTGTCCCGAATGAAAAAACGCGAAAGAGAAGAAAGAGCTCCAGAGCGGTAAAACATCCATTGCTTCAGCGGATCGAATAATGTGGTGATCTCCGGCAAAAAAGGTTTTGACAGTGTAGGCAGACCAGAAGCATTCCAATAATATTGACATTTCAGCAGCCTTGAATTATACTGAACATAGAAAAAAGGGTGCCACCGGCAAACGGTTAGACCCCTACCTGATTACTGAAGTAACCGCTGGCCGGGAAGCTGGGCGGTTACTTCTTTTTATTGGCCTGAATGAACAGGGCAATAATGGCAACGACTAAAATACCTGTCTGAATCAGATCAGAATATGTAACCATTGTCAGCCCCCCTTTCTATAAAGATCAGGGGGCAAGAAGCGCCCCTGATCTGGTCAGGGGAACTAAAAAGTGGGAAATCTTTTGAGATTTCCCACTTTTTCTTTGCCGGGAAAGGAGGATCAATTTGAAGGAAATAAAAGTGAAAAAGTATAGGGAAATTGTCCGGCGTATGATGGGACGGATTTCAGAAAACGGGAAGGATTGGGCGAAGCCTCGTTCCACTGCTATCCAGGCATATAAATCTCCGCCTTATGATCAGCTGCAAAGCTCAGGCAGAAGAAATCTTGATGGCGGAGCTGATCAACAACTAAGCCTGTTCCCTTCCGAGAAAGAACAAATACAGAAAATTGATGAAGCAGAGAATGCGGAAGCATCCTCTGCTTTTTCTGTTTCCCGGCCTGTGGGCTGTATCGAATATCTTGGAACAGATGGAATGCCAGTGGAAACTGTGGAATATACGGATGCAGAGCGATTTGTCCGGGATATTAAAGAGGAAACCTTCTACGGTGCACCCTTTACCGTTGTTTTCTACCGGGACAAGCAGGGACACACGATGTCACAGGAGTTTTTGATGGAGCTTGACCCTCCACCGATGGGATTCCGTGTGGAGGATGCTCCTGTGCTGGCTGCGCAGCGGGAACAGGCATCCCGGTATGAGGTTGTTGTTTATCACCATTTTGAGAATGGTTTTGATGAAAAACTGGACTATCCCACGCTGGAAGAAGCAAAGGAAGTCGCACAGAAGTATGTGGCCGGCTCCATGGAGCCGGATGGCTTTGCCTACGAGGGTGCGGCAGTCTATGACTTGGTAGATAAAAAATATCTGAGCATCTATGGTTATTATCCCGATGAGAAGGCCTATGAGCAGCTCAAGGAACGGGACAATGCTTTTGTGGGAGAGGAGGAAGATCTGGCGCAGTATCCCATTTCTGCTCTGGTGGATGGAAAGTGGCAAACCTTTTCCAATGAGGAAGCTGCGGCTCAGGCTATCGCAGAAGGCTCCCTTGCGGGAAAAACATTAACGGATATGGAAAATCAAAGGGAAAGAAAACGGATGAAACACCAGAAAGAACGAAAGAAAGATCTGGAGCGGTAACAGCAAGGGCCTGCTTTATAGCAGGCCCTTATGCTTTTTAGGAAAGGAGAAGATATGAGAACAAAAAAAGATACTCCCGATCGGATGGGGGAGATCACCCAGCAGCTGGAGAACGGTGTACGGAAGATCTTCGAAAGCGGAGAGTTTGAGCGGTATCTGCGCACCATGTCCCGGTTTCATCATTATTCTGTGAATAACAGCATCCTCATTTTCATGCAACGACCGGACGCTTCCCTGGTGGCCGGGTATACATCCTGGCAGAAAAATTTCCAACGCCATGTGAAGAAAGGGGAAAAGGGGATTTTTATCCTGGCCCCTTGCCCTTACAAAGTTAAAAAAGAGCAAGAGAAAAAGGATGATCTGACAGGCCGTCCTTTGCTAGGGCAGGATGGCAAACTGCTGAAAGAAGTGGTGGAGATCACACAAGTGAGTTTTCGTCCGGCAGCGGTGTTTGATATCAGCCAGACGGAAGGGAAGGAACTGCCTGCCATTGGAGTGGAAGATCTCCAGGGCCAGGTGGTGGAATACGACACATTGCTGGAGACTTTGAAAGAGATCTCACCGGTGCCTATCGGCTTCGAAGAAATCTCCGGTAGTAGTAAAGGATATTACAGCCTGGGTGAACAGCGTATTGCCATTCAAGCCGACATGAGCCAGCTGCAAACGATCAAAACCATGGTGCACGAGATTGCTCACAGCAAACTTCACGCTATAAATCAAGATGCTGCGCCGGAAGAATTGGCGCGGCATCCGGACCAGCATACCAGAGAAGTACAGGCAGAAGGGGTGGCCTATGTGGTATGTCAGCACCTGGGCCTGGACACATCGGATTATTCTTTCAGCTATGTGGCGTCCTGGAGCACAGGGAAAGAATTGAGTGAACTGAAAAACTCTCTGGATACTATCCGCACAGCTTCTGCTGAGATCATTGATGCCATCCGGCACCAAAGAGAACGCTTGCCCGAAAAAGAAAAACTGTGCATGGAAAAGAATGAAGAGCGGTATCCATGCTTATCCCAAACACTGGCCAGGAGGAAGCATCGGAAAATCGTTCCCAAAGCCGCTAAAAAACATAAACAATATGAGGAGGTACGATAATTATGGAAAAGAAAACACTCTCTGTACTCGTTGTAGAACCGCAAAAGAAGCCCTATGCCAAAGAAATCGCAGGTGGCCTGGAATCACTCCAGCATGAAGTGGGCGGATATATCCAGGCCGTTTATCCCTTTTGCGAGCCGGTGGCTTTGATCTGTGATGATGAGGGGAAGCTATCGGGTAAAGCTCTGAACCGGGCTTTGCGGGACGAAGAGGGAAAGATTTACGATGTGGTGGCCGGAACTTTCTTGATAGTTGGATTGGGAGAAGAGGATTTCATTTCGCTGACTCCGGAACAGATGGAGCATTTCATGCAGTATTTTCAGATGCCCGAGCAATTTCGGATAGGCAACGGCAAAATCATAGTGTTGCCAATGAGAAAGGAGAGAGTTGCGGAACCGCCAGTGTATTGGCATACCGCAAAATATGCCAAAGAGCATGGGGAAAGCCAGAAATACAAGCTTTCTTACCAGGCCAATGAAAAGTGCAAAGAAGCAATTCAGCAGGCGATCAGCCGCCACTATGATGGAAGCCGGCTCTATGTGGATGCC
>JAHZHY010000284.1 GCA_019420045.1 Clostridiales bacterium | reverse complement strand
GGTGGAGCTGGAGCTGGACGGGGACAAGACTCCCCAGCAGAACGCCCAGGCCTTATTTAAGGAATACACCCGGATGAAAAACGCCCAGCAGGCCCTGGAGGAGCAGATCGTCCAGGGGGAGCAGGAGCTGGAGTATGTGCAAAGCGTCCAGTTGGCCTTACAGCAGGCCCGGGATATCAAGGAAGTCAATGCCATCCGGGAAGAGCTGCTGGAAAGCGGCTATCTCCGCTCCAAGGAGAAGCACCCCAAAAAGAAAAAGCCCGCCGCCTTCCAGCCGAGAGAATATGTTTCGCCTTCGGGCCTGCGTATCCTCTGCGGCCGGAACAACCGGGAAAATGATCAACTCACCTTGCGCACCGCCGGGAAAAATGATCTGTGGTTTCATTCCCAGAAGGCCCCCGGCTCCCATGTGATCCTCTTCACCCAGGGCCAGACCCCCACGGGGGAGGATCTGGAATATGCCGCCCGGATCGCCGCGGGACATTCCAAGCTGGCCAAGCAAAGCCTGGCCCCCATTGATTACGCCCTGGCCCGCCATGTGAAAAAGCCTGCCGGAGCCAAGCCGGGCATGGTGATCTACACCGACTATAAGACCCTGTTCGTCCGCCCGCTGGACGACTAGTGGAGTGCCTCCACTGTCATACTGCGCTGCCGCGCTGGGCAACAGGACGAAGGCTGGTTGTTTGCTCCAGGGCAAAGAGAGGAACCAGCGAATCACAAAAAACTCCCCCATTGGGGGAGTTTTTCGTTTGGTCTGGTTGTATCCCTGGGTGCGGCAGCACCGCTTGGCAGCGGCGGCTCGCCGCAGCCCCCCTTGTGCAAAGGGGGGACAGACCGCCTCAGGCGGTCAGGGGGGATTGTGAAGCTGGGTGCATCAGTTAGTCAGGTTGTGCGACTAGGTGCGGCAGCACCGCTTGGGTTCCTTCGTCGCTACTGGATTACCTGAGGAAGTCCCAGAAGCTCTTTTCTTCCTCGTCACCAAGATCCATGGCCTTGTAGACCATCTGCACCGCTTCCGAACGCTTCAGGTTGTCATTGGGGCGCACAGCGCCGTCGGTGGTCTGCAAAATACCGGCCTGCAAGGCATCCTGCACCGCCTGAGCGGCCCACTGGGGCACCTGGGCGGCATCTTTCAGATCCATGGGCAGATTCACCCCGGCGGGCACATCCAGGGCCCGGTCCAGAATGGACACCGCTTCCGCCCGGGTGATGGGGTCGTTGGGACGCAGCACCTTGCTGCCGCTGCCGTCCGGGCTGCCTTCCACCACGCCGGATGCCAACGCCGCCGCCGAGGCAGCTTTGGCCCAATCCGGGGTCTGGGCATCGTCAGCCAGGCCGCTGGGCACCGCCATGGAGGGCAGGGGAATGTCGCTGGCCGCCATGGACATGGCGATGAACTGAGCCCTGGTCACCGTTTTCTCCGGGTCCAGGAAATAATCCGTCCCGATCTGCTCCCCGGAAAACACCCCTGCTTCGGTGAGCTTGATGGCGGCGTAATGAGCCGGGTCATCTTCCAGGTCGGCGTAGCGGATGGTCTCTTTTTCCTCCTGTTTTTTCACCTTCACTTTCACCTGTGCCGGATTGGAGGAGTTTCCCTGGGCATCGGTGACATAATAAGTGAAGGACTCTTCGTAATTTTTGCCCTCTTTGGGGGTATAGCGGAAAGCGCCGCTTTCGGTCACTTCGGCAGTGCCTTTCTGGGGTTTTTCCATGATGGCAAAGGACAGGGCATCCCCTTCGGCATCGCTGGCTTCCAGCTGCCCTGTGAGGGGCAGGTCCACATAGGTCTCAAAGGAAAGGGAAGTGGCGATGGGGGCGCTGTTGGGGGTGTCGCTCAGGTTGATGTTGACCTGCACGCTTTCTTCTCCGGCGCCATAGCCTGCGAATACCGGCAGAAAAGAGAAGCTGGCCTGGGTGTCGCTTTGTCCCGCCGGCTCAAAGGAAAGGGTATTCAGCCCTTCCAGGGAGACGCTTTCCCCCTGGGAAAGAGGCTGGCCCCCCAGGAGCAGGGTGCCTGCGGCGGCATCGGGCAAAGCCGAGACCAGGATGCCTTCCAGGGCGTCTTTCCCGGTGAGGCGAGTGATGAAATCCTCCTGGGAGAAGGTGACGGTTTTCCCGGCATCTTCTATTTTGGAGAAGGTTGTCACCGCCGGGGCGGTGTTTTCTTTTTCCAGAACGGCAAAAGCGGCAGGCAGAAGGGCGCAGAAAGCCAGACTGCTGCAAAAAGCGGCGCACCGTATTTTCCATGTGCGTTGATCCATAGGTGTTTCCTCCAGTCATGCAAAAATGGAAGGGAGGGGCAAAATCGTCCCCCGGTTCCTTTGGAGATAATGTCCCCCTGGAAAGGGGGAATATTCCCGCAAAAGGGTGATAAATGTTGCCAAAAAGCCAGAAAAAGGTTGAAATTATCGGACATTTATGAGATGATAAGAGTAATCGATTTCAGCCAACAGGAGGATGCACAATGAGTGAACGCAGCCGCGTTTTGATCCTGGATTTCGGCGGGCAGTATAATCTGCTCATCGCCCGCCGGGTGCGGGAGAGGGGAGTCTATTG
>JAHZHY010000283.1 GCA_019420045.1 Clostridiales bacterium | reverse complement strand
GCACACTTGCCCCTTGATAGGTGCAAAAAGCTGCGCACAGGTCGCAGCTTTTTGCAGATCGATTAGGAATAGGGTAAACCGCTCTCTTTTGCGATATCATTTTTGTTAGTCTGCAGAGAATACCGGTTTCCAGACTCAGCCCTCCAGGGGGGAAAGGAGCACATAGCCTTCCCGCTCCCCCAGACGGAAGGACAGCCGCTTTTCGCCCCGAGGCCCCCGGCCGCCGCAGGGGGCCAGCTGGAACCCTTTCAGACCCAACATTCCCTCCAGGCTCTGGCGGCATTGGTCGATGAAAGGCTCCAGACCGAACAGGGCGATCTGCTCCCGGCTTTCCCGGGAAAGCACCAAAGGCACCTCCAGCCGTTTCCCTTTGTTCCAGCTTTTCAGGTTGTCTGCAAACTTCACATTGACTGTTTCAGCGTTCATTTTCTTTTCCTCACTTTCCGGTCATGTGCAAAGGGGAAACAAAAAAGCCTTCGACCCGTATGAAACGGGACGAAGGCTTTGCTTTCGTTCTACCACCCATTACAACATACCAACATATGCGCCCCGGATAACGGCGGGAAACCGGCATCACTTACTAAGGGAACACCCTGTTCAGCCTGCGACTCCAGAGGGATCTTCCGCTATGGATTACTCGCACCGGGCTCCCACTGTCCCCGGTTCGCTGGGCCTTTCCTGCCAAAGCGTACTGTCTCTGTCAAAGTCTTTCCTTGTTTGATTGTGGGTTTACTGTACCACGCTATTCGTCCTTTGTCAAGGGAGAAAAGCGGCATCACCGGTCCTTTTTTTCGAACAGCCGGCTCATGGCGCTGTCGATACGCGCTTTCCGGGCCAGGGTATCTTCTGTATCCCGGTGAAAAAGGGCTCCGTCCCACCGGAGGGTATCTCCGGGCTGGGCCTCAGGAGGCAGGGCGGAAGCGGGAACATCCCAGGTGCGGCCCTGCCCTTCCAGCACGGCCACATCCCCCTCAAAACGGTCCAGCACATAGTTAGCGGGCGGTAGACACATGAAGCTCGCCCTCCTTTACCGTAAAGACGATGGAGCCCTTTTCATCGGTGCGCAGCACCTGACAGTTTTCGTCCAGCCGTTCCAGCATGGCAGGAGAAGGATGGCCGTAGCTGTTGCCTGCTCCCACGCTGATGACCACATATTCCGGCTGGGCCTTTTGCAAAAAGGCCTCTGTGCTGGAGGTGTCACTGCCATGGTGTCCTGCTTTGAGCACCGTCACCGGCTGCACCTGGGAAAGGAATCCTTCTTCGGCATCTTTCCCGGCATCGCCGGTGAGCAGGAAGGAATATTCTCCATAGGTCACCTGAAGCACCAGGGAAATTTCGTTGGGGTCGGAGGTGTCAAAGCCCTCGGTGGGCCACAGAAGCTTCAGCTGGGCGTCTCCCAGGGAAAAGGTGTCCCCGGCTGCGCCGTAAGCCGTCTGGCACCCGGCCTGTTCCACGCTGGAAAGCATGTTTTCAAAGGTCTGGGTGTAGCTGACCATCTCCGGCATGATAAAGTTCTCACAGCCGAAGGCATCCACCACCGCCGCCATGCTGCCGATGTGGTCGGCATGGGGATGGGTGGCAAAAATGTACTTGGGTTTGCCGATGTTCTGGCTTTGGAGATAGGAAAGAAGGTCTTCTTCACACTGGGGCGTGCCCGCATCCACAATGGCGGTCTCCCCATCGCAGGAGAGCAGAATGGCATCTCCCTGGCCTACATCGATGAAATGTACCGCCAGCTCCCCATCGGGAGTCTGGGGTGTGGAGGAAGGTAGAAACTGCATCCCTCCGTAAAAAATTCCGGCGGCCACAAGGCAGGCCAGGCTCCATAAAGTGCGGCGAAGTTTGCGTTTGACTTGTTTTCTCATAGCTTTTTCAAAAGGTTCTCATAGAAGATCACACCGGCGGTATAGCTGCGGCAGGACAGATGCTCGTCGGGGCCATGAACGGCGCTCAGCGTGGCATCGCTTACCGCCAGCGGGATAAAGCGGATGATGTGATCGGAAAATTCCTGATAATGCTTGGTATCGGTGCCGGCAGGCATGATGGTGGGGATGCAGGGCAGGCGGCCAAAGGTCTCCTCCACTGCACCCTTTACCAGTTGATAGCCTGCTCCGGCGGGATCGGTGATGGCAGAGGGGTCCTGGCAGGAAACCATTTCGATGGTCACCGGCAGGTCGTCCAGCAAAGAACGCAGGGATTCCAGCAATTTTTCACCGGTGTCCCCCTGGAGAATGCGTGCATTGAGAAGGGCAGAAGCCGTCTCTGGCAGCACATTGGGGGCGCTGCCACCTTCCAGACAGGTGGCGGCAAAGGTGGAATGGAACAAAGCCGAAAGCTGCAGATTGTGCCGGGTGCCCCGGAAGAGCAGCGGACGGGTAAAGGGCAGATTTGCCACCATGGCCCGCTGCAAACTCCCCATGGCCGGGGCGGAAAACAGCAGGCATTGCTGCATCACCGGCAACAGCCTCTTGTGGAGGGGAGCCGCTTCGATGCGGCAGATGGCTTCGGACAGATACCCCGCCGCCGTATGCTGGGGAGGCATGGCAGCGTGACCGGCCTTTTGCCGGGCAGTGAGCCGGAAGGTGGCCTGGCCCTTTTCCGCCACGCCCAGAAGGGCAGCAGGGAAATTTTCTTTCCCCAGGTGAGCGATGCTGATGGGAGTGCCCTCGTCCAGGATCAGATCAAAGTGCAGCCCACGCATCTTCAGCTGCTTGGCGATCTGAGCAGCTCCTTCTTTGCCGCCGGTCTCCTCGTCGCAGCCAAAGGCCAGATACACATCCCGGCCCGGAACAAATCCATCCTGTAAAAGCTCTTCCACCGCCTGGAGAATGCCGCAAAGGGTGCCTTTGCAGTCCAAAGCGCCCCGGCCGTAGATTGTCTCTTCCTTGATTTCTCCTTCAAAAGGGGGATGGGTCCAGTTCTGGCCTTCTGTGGGTACCACATCCATGTGGGCGCACAAAAGCACCGGCCCCTTTTCCCCTTTTTCCGGGCAGCGCCACTGGAACAGAAGCCCGTCTCCCGGGCAGTCCAGCACCCGCAGCCGGGAAAAGACCAGAGGGAAGCTTTCCTTCAGCCAGTCGCGGAACCGGGACATGGCCTCTTTGTCCCCGGTGACGGTGGGGAAGCTCACCGCCTGGGAGAGCTTGCGGCACCATTCCTCACTCTGCTTTTTGGAAGGCTCCGGCAGGTTGAGCTGGGCCTGAGTATGACGCACCCGACGACCCAGCCGAATGCTGCGCCACAGGAACAGCCCCACGGCGGCCAGCACCAGCAAAAGGAGAGCGCCGTTGACCCACAGGCCATAGCGGTCGGTAAAGTTGCCGGCAAAAATCTGAAAGGAAGCCCACAAGTCATTAAGGAAGGTCATAGATATCACTCCGGTCTAAGGATTGGAGCAGCTGCTGGGTTTTCTTGGTATCCTTTGCGATCTGCTCCACCAAAAGGGTGGCGTTTTCGAATTTCTGCTCTTCCCGCAGATAGGCCCAGAACCATACCCGCACCCGATGTCCGTAAAGATCTCCCCGAAAGCCGGTGAGGTGGGTTTCCATGGTGGGAGAGCCATGGGACCGGAAGGTGGGACGCATCCCCACATTGGTGAGAGAAGGCCAGGTCTCCCCTCCTTCCATTTGGGTCAGGGTGGCATAGACGCCCACCCGGGGCCACAAAGCCCCTTCCGGTGGGGTCAGGTTGATGGTGGGGATTCCCAGGCGGTGGCCCCGGCCGTCGCCGTGAACGATCTCCCCGGCCAGGGAAAAAGGCCGGCCCAGACAGCGGAAGGCCTCCTGAGCATCCCCTTCCCGCAGAAGGGTGCGGATCAAAGTAGAGCTGACCGTTTTGCCCTTTTCCAGAACCGGCGATGCCACCCGGCAAAAAAGCCCCAGCTTCTGGCACAGTTCCAGAAGCAAAGAAGCGTTTCCTGCCGCTTTGGCGCCGAAATGGAAGTTGTCCCCGCAGCACAGGCCGCCGCAGTGATAATCTTCTATCAGCATCCGGAGAAATTCTTCCGGGCTTTGGGCAGAAAAATGGGCATCAAAGGGGATCATGACGATCTCCTCCATGCCATAGTGGGCGAACAGGGCCCTCCGCTCCTCCGGCGTGGTGAGAAGAGGCGGCGCGCTGCCGCCCACCACGCTCTGGGGGTGGTTTTCATAGGTAAAGACCCCCGGACGCATCCCCGTTTCCCGGGCCAGCTGCCGGGCGGTCTCCAGAATGGCCTGATGGCCTTTATGTACCCCGTCAAAAAAGCCCAGGGCATAGATCACTTTCTCTTGGCGGGACATACCATTTCCTCATTCCCCAAAGATTTTATGGCAGAAGATGGCGGACGGCCCCATGTCCAGCAGGCCGCCTTTGCCGGTCATCAGAAACTCCCCTTCCGACGTATACACCCGGCACAGGGAATCCACCGGGGGGATCTCCCCGGAGAGCAGATGCTTCTGGGCGGCATGGGCGCCGTTGCGGGCCCGCTTGGCCCCTTCTTCTGTAAGGGTGACTGCGGGCAGGGAGGTAAAGAGCCTGTCCACTGGCAGGATGTGCTGCTGTAATGTGCCCTCTTTCACCAGCTGCTCCACTTCCCCCAAAGTCAGAGCGTCTTCCAGAGAGAAATCTCCGGCCTGCACCCGGGTCAGGGCGCTCATGGCGCCGCCGCAGCCCAGGCGCTGGCCCAGGTCGTGGCACAGGGTGCGGATATAGGTGCCCTTGGAGCAGCGTACCCGCAGTTTCCCCCGGGGCGACTCGAAAGACAAAAGTTCCAGCAGAGGCAGGGCGATGAACCGGCTCTCCCGCTCCACTTCCTTGCCCTTGCGGGCCAGGTCGTAGAGCCGTACCCCGTCCTTTTGAATGGCGGAGTACATGGGAGGGACCTGATCGTATCCCCCTTCAAAGGAGGAAAGGGCCTGCCGCAGCTGGCTTTCTGTCACATCCACCGGTGCTTCTGCCAAAACATTGCCGGTGGTATCCTGGGTGTCGGTCTCAACTCCCAGTATAAAATCAGCGATATATTCCTTTTCGGCGCCGGAAGCATATTCGCTGGCCCGGGTGGCCTTGCCCAGCAGCATCACCAGCAAGCCCTGGGCCATGGGGTCCAGGGTGCCAGCGTGACCGATGCGGCGGAAGCGCAGGATGCCCCGCAGCTTGGCCACCGCATCATGGGAGGTGAAACCCATTTCTTTGTTCAAAAGCAGGATGCCATTATACATAACCCAGTTCCTCCTGGGCGGCTTTCACCAGCCGGGAAAGGCAGTCCTCCCCCTCCCCTTCCAGGGTGCAGCCAGCCGCACGGGCATGACCGCCGCCGCCGAAACGGGCGCACAGACGGGAGGCATCCACCGGCGCATCGGTGCGCACCGAGCCTTTGAAGCGGCCCGGCCCCACCTGGCTGAGCAGGATGGAGCAGCACACCCCTTCGATCTGCCGGGGCAGGGCCGACAGGTTGTCCAGCTCATCTTTGGTGGCTTCCAGCCGGTCCAGGGCTTCCTTGGTCAGGCATACCGCAGCGATTTTCCCCTGGGCCGAAAGCTGGATGTTCTGGAACACATGGTTTTCCACCTGGATGCGCTTCCAGCTTTTTGTCTCAAAAAGCTGCCGGTTCAGGCGGGAGAAATCCGCCCCGTTTTCCATGCACAAAGCGGCGATCCGGTGGGTCTGGGGTGTGGTGTTGGAATAGCAGAAACAGCCGGTATCGGTGGAGATGGCGGTGTAGACAGCGTCGCAGAACAAGGGCGCAGGAGAATACCCCAATTTTTCTCCAAGCAGCCAGATCAGCTCTCCAGTGGCCGCACAGCCGGCGTTCAACAGGGTGTTTTTTGCGTAGCCTGTGTTGGAGGGGTGGTGGTCGATACACAGATCCACCCGATCCCCAAAGGGCGCGGCGTTTTTGCACAAAAGCTCCTGGGTGGCCACATCGGTGGCCACGATGGTTCCGGGCACAAAGCTCTCCGGAGCCAGCAGATCGCCGCACAAAAAGCCCAGCCGGGGTGTCAGGTCCTCGTTGGACAGGAGAAAAGTCTGTTTTCCCAGTCCCCGCAGCAGACGGCACAGGGCGCTGGCCGAGCCGATGGTATCCCCATCAGGACGGCCATGGGTCAGGATGAGAAAGTCATCGTTTTGCCGGAGAAAATCGGCGGCTTCATTCAGCGTCAGCGTCGTCATGGTGTTCCTCCTGAAGCTCGGGCAGCTGATGGAGCAGCTGGTTGATGTGGGCGCCCTCCTGGATGGAGTCGTCCAGAACAAATACCAGCTCCGGAGTATAGCGCAGGCTCAGGCTGTGGGCCAGCTCCCGCCGCAGATAGCCCGAGCAGGATTTCAGACCCTTTTTCAGTTCTTTCATGTCAAACTGACCCAGAGTGCTGAGATAGACTTTGCACCAGCGCAGGTCATTGGTCACTTCGCACCGGACGATGCTGAGCAGTCCGCCGCCCAGACGGGGATCTTTGACAGTGGGCAGCAGCCGGGCCAGTTCCCGCATCACTTCTTCGTTGATACGGCCGATTCGGTTGGAAGGCATAAAAAAGCCCCCTTTCCTGTAATAATGAAAAATTCCGGGGAAAAGTCCCCTCTTTCCAGTATCCCCGCGGGATAGAATTATCCCGCGGGGATCGGTGAAAAACGGTGTTTTTTTACCGCTTGATCTCTTCCATCACGAAGGCTTCGATCACATCGCCTTCCTTGATGTCGTTGTATTTTTCAAAGCTCATGCCGCATTCATAGCCGGAAGACACTTCCTTGGCGTCGTCCTTGAAACGGCGGAGGGTGGACAGCACACCTTCGTGGATGACGATGTTGTCACGCACAATGCGCACCTGGGCGGCACGCTGCACCTTGCCGTCGGTGACATAGCAGCCGGCGATGGTGCCCACGCCGGAGACCTTGAAGGTCTGGCGCACTTCGGCGTGGCCGATGACCACTTCCTGGAATTTGGGGGCCAGCATGCCCTTCATGGCCGACTCGATCTCTTCCAGACAGTCGTAGATGATCCGGTAGGTGCGGATCTCCACATCCTGACGGGCGGCGCTGTCGGCGGCGGCCGGTTCGGGGCGCACATTGAAGCCCACGATGATGGCGCCGGAAGCGGCGGCCAGCATCACATCGGATTCGTTGATGCCGCCTACGCCGGAATGGATGACCTGCACCCGCACTTCCTCGTTGGACAGCTTGCGCAGGGATGCAGTGACCGCTTCGGCGCTGCCCTGCACATCGGCCTTGACGATGATGTTGAAGTCCTTGACTTCGCCCTCTTTGATGTGGCTGAACAGGTTTTCCAGGGTGATCTTTTCCTGCATCTTGGCTCTTTCGTCTTTTTCCTCGGTTTTCCGCTGTTCGGCCAGTTCACGAGCCATGCGCTCGTCTTCTACAGCGTAGAACAGGTCACCGGCGTCAGGCACTTCGGAAAGACCGATGATCTCCACCGGCATGGAAGGACCGGCGCTGTCCAGCTTGCGGCCCCGGTCGTCGGTCATGGCACGCACACGGCCCACGGTTTTGCCAGCGATGACGATATCGCCGGTGTGCAGGGTGCCGTTCTGGATGAGGATGGTGGCCACAGGGCCGCGGCCCCGATCCAGCTTGGCTTCGATGACGGTGCCCTTGGCCCGGCGGTCCGGGTTGGCTTTCAGTTCCTGGATGTCGGCGGTGAGCAGCACCATTTCCAAAAGGTTTTCGATGCCGATCTTCTGCTTGGCCGAGATGTTGCACACGATGGTATCGCCGCCCCACTCTTCGGGAACCAGCTCATACTCGGTGAGCTGCTGGAGCACCCGGTCGGGGTTGGCGCCTTCTTTATCAATCTTGTTCACCGCCACGATGATGGGCACACCGGCGGCTTTGGCATGGTTGATGGCTTCCACTGTCTGGGGCATGACGCCGTCGTCAGCGGCCACCACCAGGATGGCCACATCAGTGACCTGAGCGCCGCGGGCACGCATGGAGGTAAAGGCGGCGTGGCCGGGGGTGTCCAGGAAGGTGATCAGCCGGTCGTCCAGCTGCACCTGGTAAGCGCCGATGTGCTGGGTGATGCCGCCCGCTTCCCCTTCGGTGACATGGGCGTGACGGATGGCATCCAGCAGGGAGGTTTTGCCGTGGTCAACATGGCCCATCACCACAACCACAGGAGGTCTGGGCTGCAGGTTCTTTTCGTCGTCGGTGCTGTCGTCGATGAGTTTTTCCTCGATGGTGACGATGACTTCGTGCTCCACCTTGGCGCCGAATTCCTCGGCCACAAGGCTGGCGGTGTCAAAGTCCACGCTCTGGGACACATTGGCCATGACGCCCAGCTTCATCAGCTGCTTGATTACATCGGCAGCGGTCTTTTTCAGCCGCACAGCCAGCTCACCCACATTGATCTCATCGGGGATGAGCACCTTCAGCTGCACTTTTTTGGCTTTTTCCTGCATCTGCAGGCGGCGCAGGCGCTCCTGCTCCTCCTGGCGCTTCTTGTTGCTCACAAAGCCCCGGCGGTCGGCCTGGCGCTTGATCTTCTGCTTGCCCTGGGGGGTGTTGTTGATCTTCTGGGCCCGCTCGGGAACCAGCTGATCCATCCGCTCATCGTATTTGGAAAGGTCCACCGAGTTGCCACGGGTGTCCACACGGGTGGTGCGGGGGCCTTTGGTGGAGGAAGTGGGCTGCTGCTCGGTGACAACTTTCCCCTGCTCCTTGGGAGCCTCAGCGGTCTTCTGGGTCTTGGGCTGCTCCTTCTGCTGCTTTTCCAGGATGCGCTTTTCCGACTCCTGGCGCCGCTTCTGGGCGGCTTCGGCGGCGGGAGCAAAGACCTGATCCAGGCTCTCCACCTGGTTCTTCTGGGTCAGATATTCAAAGATCACATCCAGCTCCGGCTCCTTCAGGGCCTGGGCATTGCTTTTGGGCGCCTGAAGATAATCGCCCAGAATCTCGGCGATCTCCTTGTTGGGGCGGCCAAAGTCCTTGGCCACATCACTTACCCGGTATTTAATCATCATAGGTTATATTCCCCCTTTGCGTCTGTGAGAACCGGCGCCTTTGCCCTGGGCCCGGTCGATCTTTTTCTGTTTCCGTTTTTTCTCCCGGGCCAGGCGCTCGGAAAGGGCCTGGGCGGTCTCTTCCATCTGGCATTTGCGGCACAGGGACAGGGCGAAACCGGTGTCGGTGACGGCGAAAGCCGCACATTCCCGCATCCCCAGCGCCCTGCCCAGTTCCTCTTTGGAACAGGGGAGGGTGATGTGGGGCACCTGGTATTGTTTCGCCACGGCCTGGGCCTGACCCATGGTGTTGTCCCCGGCGTTCTGGGCCAGCACCATCAGCCGTGCCTTGTGGGTGCGGGCGGCATCATAGGCGTTTTCACCGCCGATGGCCAGGTTGCCCGCTTTTTTCATCAGGCCGATAAAGGCCAAAAGATTATTCTCCATCCTGGGCCCCTTCCTCCATCAGCTGCTGCCGCAAGGTGTCATAGACCTCATCGGGGATCTGGCAATCCAGTGCCCGGGCCAAAGCACGGGTCTTGATGGCCTTTTCCAGACAGGAGACGCTTTTGCACAGATAGGCGCCCCGGCCGGGGGCCTTTCCCTTGGGGTCATAGACGATATCCCCTTGGGGCGTGCGGGTGATCCGGGCCAGTTGGGGTTTTTCCTTTTGCTGACGGCAGGCCACGCATTGGCGCACCGGGATCTTTTTTGGCATGATACCCTCCTCCTGTCTTCTGTTCCGGGGCAGTCCCGGGGGTCTTTTCTTTTATTCTTCCGTTCCTTCGGCCACCGCAGCGGCGTCGGCCAGGGCCTTTTCCAGGGCCTGGGACTGGGGTTTGATGTCGATCTTCCAGCCGGTGAGCTTGGCGGCCAGACGGGCGTTCTGCCCTTCCTTGCCGATGGCCAGGGACAGCTGGTCGTCAGGCACCACTACGCTGCAGCTTTTGCCGTCGGCGATGGGGGTGACCAGCAGCACATCTGCCGGAGACAGAGCCTCGGCCACAAACTGCACCGGATCGTCGGAGTATTTGATGATGTCGATCTTTTCACCCTGGAGCTCTTCCACAATGCCGGCCACACGGGAACCACGGGGGCCGACGCAGGCACCGATGGGGTCCACATTTTCATCGGTGCTGGATACGGCGATCTTGGTGCGGCTGCCCGCTTCCCGGGCGATGGAGTTGATGAGCACAGTGCCGTCGTGGATTTCGGGCACTTCCAGCTCAAACAGCCGCTTGACCAGTCCCGGATGGGTGCGGGAAATGATCATCTGAGGGCCTTTGACGCCCCGGCGCACTTCCACCAGATAGACCTTCAGCCGCTGGCCTTCCCGGATGGTCTCGTTCTTCACCTGCTCGGCCGCAGGGAGGATGGCCTCGGTCTTTTCTCTTCCGGTGCCCAATTCCAGGATCACTGTGCCGTAGCGGGGATCGATGCGGGTGACCGTGCCGTTGAGGATTTCGTGCTCTTTGGAGGCAAACTCATCGGCCACCATGCCCCGCTCGGCCTCACGGATGCCCTGGATGATCACCTGCTTTGCCGTCTGGGTGGCGATGCGGCCGAATTTGCTGGCGTCGATGTCGATGCGGATCTCGTCGCCCACAGAGGCCTTGGAGGAATACTGGAGCGCTTCCTCCGGAGAGATCTCGGTGGCCGGATTGAGCACTTCGTCCACCACGGTCTTGACAGCGTGCATGGCGATGGCGCCGGTTTCCGGGTGAATCTCCACAAATACATTATCCAAAGCGGCGCTTTGGGCGTCTTTTTTATAGATGGCCTTGTAGGCGGCGGCCAGAGCCTGGGCGATGCGGTCCAGCATATAATCTTTCTTGATGCCCTTTTCCTTTTCCAGATCGGTCAGGGCCTGCATCAGTTCAGCGTTCATTTCTGCCTTCTCCTTCTTTCCTTCAACCTTTGATGGATGTAAAATCAAAATATTCCCGGCAGCCGGCCACATCCCCCATGGGATAGCAGACCCCGTCCACTGTCAGGGAATCGCCGTCATAGTTTTCCAGAACACCCACTTTGGTTTTCTGGCCGTCATGGGGCTTATAAAAAGAAAGCTCCACCCGGCGCCCCAGAGCCCACTGGAAGTGTTCCGGCCGGCG
Source organism: Clostridiales bacterium (assembly GCA_019420045.1). GTDB lineage: Bacteria > Bacillota > Clostridia > Oscillospirales > Butyricicoccaceae > Pseudobutyricicoccus. The sequence continues at coordinate 5,492 of JAHZHY010000283.1, read as the reverse complement.
CAGCGCCCGCTCCATGCCGGCGGAGGAGACGCAGAGGGTATAGGGGGGCAGGCTGCTATATTCCGGCGCATCCAGCAGAGGGTCGATGGCCCGGCTGACATATTCGCAGTCCTCGATGTCCACACCGCTTTCCTTATCCACCACCACGGTGAGCAGATACCGGGGTCCTTCCTTTTCGAAAGTCACATCCCACAGTGTCAGGCCACGATGGGCCACAGGCTCACGGCACATGGCATTCACCTTTTCCAGCAGCACCTTTGTCTGCATATCCATCCCTCCTATTTTGGTCTTTTCAATAAGAAAGAGTGGGTCACCCCACTCTCAGCGTTACACTCTACGGATAAAACATACATAGTATACCATTCTCCTTTGTCAAAAGCAAGAGCCGCCGGGGGTATTTCCCAAAAAACCACCCTCGTTCACGGTTTTTTCATAGGGGTTTCACAGCTTATTCTTGATTTGAAGCGCTGGAATTTATTATAATAAGTGCAGCAATGGTTGCTTTTCTTTTTTGGAAAGCACCTGGAAAGGAGCCGTTCCTTATGGAAAAAATCTGTCCTTACTGCGGACGCACTCTGGCGGAAGGGGAAAGCTGCACCTGCCCTCAGAGTGTTCTGCTGGAACATCAGAAAAAACAGGGGGAAACAGAGGAAAATCTGCCTCGGCCGGAACCGGAAGAAAGACCCATCGCCCCCCAGATCGACCCTCAGGCCATGGAGCAGCAGACCAAAGAGGAAGAGCCCTCCCCTTCCCAGCCGGAGGGGCCCGGGGAAGAAAGCACCACCCAGGCGCCCCCACCTCCGCCGGGCGTTGACCCTGCCTTTTCCCAGCCGGCGCCCGCACCCCGGTATCCTTCCCGGCTGACGCTGGCCTTTGAAAACTTCATTCCCTTTTTTAAAGCCTATTTCCGCGCTCCCGCCCAAACGGTGGAGACCGCCTGCCGTCACCATGACCTGCCGCTGGGGATTCTCTATCTGATCCTGCCCTTGGTTTCCTTTGCCGCCTTTTTTGTGCTGGGGCTCTGCCAGGGGTTGCGGGAGCTGGCCTATTATCTCAATCAACTGTCATCGATGCTGTCCATCGCCGGAGCCGGCGGCCAGATCACTCTGGATCTGCCCCGGGCCATTCTGGGCGGCGTATTGATGCCGCTGGGCGTGATGGTGGTCTTTACTCTGGGGCTGTTTTTGCTGGGTAAGGCTGTCAAAGGCGCCATGGATCTGCAAAGCGCATTCCTCACCGTGGTGTTCAGCTCCATTCTGCCTTCTATTTTGCTGATCATCGCCATTCCCCTGCTCTATGTTTCCCTGTGGGCCTCGGCGGCCCTGGCCATGCTGGCCTTCCTCAGCTGGATTTTGCTGATGTTCCATACGGTGCATCATCTGTGTGCTCCCGCCCAGGGCGGCCGCTTTTGCTGGAGCTCCCTTTTCTTCTTTGCCCTGTCTCTGGGAGTGAGTGCCGTTCTTTGCGGCTTCATTCTGGAATTTGCCTTGGAGGCGGTGTCCATCACCAGCCCCTTGTTCCATCAGTTTATGAACCCTTCCGGCTATCGCACCTACGGTTGGTGATTGATTTCTGTTTTGCCCGAATTTGCGGCGTCTGATTTTCATCAGACGCCGCTTTTTTATGACCCGTAAACAGAGCCAGCCGTTTCACGATAAATGCGGGTCAGGTCTTTCAGCAGCTGTTGATGGGGGAAATCATGGTGATAAAGCAAGTTGGTTTGGCGGATCATGCTCAGATTTTCGATGGGCAGCAGCGTCAGTTTTCCTTTGCGCCATTCATCCATGCAGGCGCTGCGGGCTAGAATAGACACCCCTAGGTCTTTGCGGATCAGGTCCTTGATGGTGGCGATGTTGTCCACTTCCAGCATCACATTGAAATCGGCAATGTTCAGATTCAGGCTTTGAAGGTGGGACTCAAACAGATTGCGGGTGGCCGATGTGGCCGGGCGGAGGATCATTTTTTCCTGGCGCAGATCATCCAGGGTGACCATGCTTTGCTGGGAAAGGGGATTGTGGTTGGACATGACACACACCAGATAATCGGTGTCCAACAGCAGTGCATTGATCCCCGGTTCGGACAGTTTGCCCTCTACCACAGCCAGGTCCAGCTGGAAGTTGGAGAGCATATCATAAAGATTATTTATGGTGTCCGTAATGATCGATATGCTGACGCCGGGGTGTTCGCTTCCATATTTGGCCAGGACTTCTGTCATCCGGTTGCTTTCGGCGGTGTGGGTGATGCCCACCCGCAGCCGGGTGACCTGCCGGGGAAGATCTTCCAGGCGCCGGCGCATATGTTGATAAAGAGCCTGGATGCGTTTGGCGTAGCGCAGCACGATTTCCCCTTCTGGCGTCAGCTGTAACGGCCCTTTTCGCCGGCGATAGAAGATTTTCACACCCAATTCTTTTTCCAACAGGTCGATGTGGTGGCTGATGGCAGGCTGGGTGAGAGAGAGACAGGCGGCGGCCTGCGTGAAACTGCCTTTTTCATAAACCGTCAGCAATGTTTCCAATTTCGGGTCCAGCATAGGCCTCCTCCTCTCTGAATATCAAAAAAATTGATGAAATCCAAAAGAAATATAATTTGAATTTATCTTTTGTGCAGTTTATCATAAACGTACTCAAATGGCAAGACGAATTTGATTGGTTTTCACGATGAATGTGAAAGGAGGGGCAAGAATGAGAACATGGTTTCTGTCCCTGGGGAGAGAGACACAGATCCTGCTGTCATTGGGGATCATTTTGGTCTGCGGTTTTTTGGCCACACGGATCACGAAAAAGCTGCGTCTGCCCAATGTGAGCGGCTATATTGTGGCCGGTATTCTTATCGGGCCTGGGGTGTTGGGGCTGATTCCGGCTTCTTTGGTGGAGCAGATGGATTTTGTCAGCGACATTGCTCTGGCCTTTATCGCCTTTGGCGTGGGACGGTTTTTTCAAAAGGAGACATTGGCTCAAACAGGGCTTTCGGTTGTGCTGATCACCGTTCTGGAAGCGCTGGCCGCAGGGTGTGCGGTTTTTGCGGCCATGTATTGGGGATTTCATCTGGATGGGGAGCTTTCCCTGCTGTTGGGGGCCATCGCCACGGCCACAGCCCCGGCCAGCACCGTTATGACAATTCATCAGTACCGGGCCAAGGGGGAATTTGTCAACACCCTTTTGCAGGTGGTAGCCCTGGACGATGTGGTCTGTCTGTTGGTTTTTTCCATTGTGGCGGCCGGGGTCAATGGCAGAGATACGGGCAGCTTTTCCTGGAAAGGGATGCTGCTGCCTATTTTGTATAACCTGGTCTTTTTGGCGGCAGGCGGATTGTTCGGTCTGGTGCTCAGCCGGCTGCTCACTCCCAGCCGCAGCCGGGATAACCGGCTCATTCTCACAACGGCGCTGCTTTTGGCACTCTCCGGGCTATGCACCATTTTTGATGTGTCTCCCCTGCTCAGCTGCATGGTGTTTGGAGCGGTGTACATCAATCGCACCCAGGACAAAAAGCTGTTTCGCCAGGTGGATAAATTCACGCCCCCCATTATGCTGCTGTTTTTTGTGGTATCCGGGATGTCGCTGGATGTGAAGCTGCTGGCCGGATTCGGTTTGGTGGGCATCGGCTATTTCCTGGTGCGCATTGCGGGCAAATACCTGGGCGCCTGGTTGGGATGTGCGCTCACCCATCGGGAGGAAAAGATCCGCACCTATCTGGGAGCTGCTTTGGTGCCCCAGGCCGGGGTAGCCATTGGCCTGGCATATCTTTCCCAGCGGATCCTGCCGGAGCGCATTGGGTCTTTGCTGATGAGCATCATCCTGGCTTCGTCGGTGCTTTATGAGCTCATCGGCCCGGCGTGTGCCAAGTTTGCCTTGTTCCGTTCGGCAGCCATCCCGCCGGAAAAGAAGGAAAAGGAAAAAAACACATCATCAAAAAAGAAGGAAAAAGCGGGAACTTTTTCACAGGCTTCTTCGTCCAAAGGCCAGAAAACAATTCCTGGAACGAGGAGGACCACAGATGAAACGATGGACATGGCTGTTTGCGCTGATGCTGGCGCTGATGATCCCTTTGCAGGGGTGCACCTCCAATCCCCCCAAAGATGAGGGAGAGGAGCAAAACCAGCAGGAGCAGCAGAAAGAGGAAGAGGAGAAGGACGAAGAGGAAAAGCCCGAGGAAGACAAGGAGCCGGAAGACACCCAGGCCCCCGCAGATGAGCAGCAAAATTCCGACGGCGACATACCGGTGTCCAATACGAATACGGACAACACTTCTTCGGAAAAACCCTCCACTTCCACCCAAAAGCCCCAGGGCGGCGGCAGCTCTTCCAGCCAGGGCAGCAGCAACACAAGCCAGGGTGGCGGAAGCAAACCTTCTCAGGGCGGTGGAACCCAGCCCCAGCAGCCTCAGCAGCCCCAGCAGCCGGAAAAACCGGATGAGAAGCCCCAGCCTGCTCTCACCGCCAGTCAGGTGGTTTCCAACCTGTTGAGCCAGCACTCCCTGGGCGACCTGACCGATTATAACGGCATGGTGGGTACCCTCTATGGCGGCATTAACCTGTCCCAGATAGAGAGCTACTGTGTCAAAGGCCCGGCTATGGGAACCACAGCCAGCGAGATCGCCGTGTTTCAGGTGAAGGCCGGCGGCAGCACCGCCAGCGTGGAAAAGGCCCTGCGCCAGCGGGCCGATGACATTGCCCGCACCTTTGAGCAGTACGATCCGGAACAGTATGAGATCGCAAAAAAAGCCGTGGTGCGCACCAAGGGCAATTATGTGTGCATGGTCATCGGCAGCAATGCCTCGTCCATTGCATCCAGTTTTGAAAAGATGGTATAAACGCCAGAAGGCGTGTCCCACATGGGGCACGCCTTTTTTCTTGCCCATTTCCTCCCGATCAAAAAGGTGGTATAATAACTGCATAGCAGTTATTATACCGATTTTACGGCCGTTTTCTCGTCCCCTTTCGGGGACAACCGAAAACATGGCCAATATACCATGTCGCATCGCTCCATGGTATAAGAAACAATCATATCCCTTAAAAAACCAACCGGGCGAAGATCCGGACAGCAGAAAAGGAGAGATGGTCTATGAAAATGAAAAAACTGGGGCGCACCGGCCTGATGGTCACCGAAAATTCCTTCGGCGCCCTGCCCATCCAGCGCATCGATCAGAAGAGTGCTGTGGAGCTTTTGCACATGGCCTATGACGCCGGCATCAATTATTATGATACCGCCCGGGCCTACACCGACAGCGAGGAAAAGCTGGGCGCGGCCTTCCATGACCGCCGCAGCTCCATTGTGATTTCCACCAAGAGCCAGGGCAAGACCAAGCAGCAGGTGCTGGACGATCTGGACACCAGCCTGAAAAACCTGCGCACCGATTATGTGGATATCCTCCAGCTGCACAACATCGCTTCCCTCCCCGATCCCCAGGACCCCGACGGCATCCACGCCGCTTTGGAGGAGGCGCGGAAGCAGGGCAAGTGCCGTTTTATCGGCATCACCTCCCATCGCCGTCCG
>JAHZHY010000282.1:3601-3823 GCA_019420045.1 Clostridiales bacterium | reverse complement strand
CAAAAACCGGAAGGAAAGTGAGGGTCTGGACAAAGGCTTTCAGATCGCCGGTGCCAAAACCGGTGTCCACCAGCATGGCTTCCTTTTCTCCCTCCACCAAAAAGCAGCGGACGCCGTTTTCTTCAATGCTCCAAAACTTGGGTTCCAAAAGCTGGGCTTGATATACCGTGTGTTCCATCAGCGCGCCTTCTTTCTTTTTTTATCAGTTTATCACAAAAAGAC
>JAHZHY010000282.1:0-3591 GCA_019420045.1 Clostridiales bacterium | reverse complement strand
TAATCTTCGGGTAATAGGGTCAAAATAAAGATAGAAGCATAACGGGCAAATTATACAAAAATAAACCTGTTCTTTGGTGCAAAAAGCAAAATGCCCTGTCTTGCGCATCGGTCCGGGATTGTTTATAATAAAGATAGTTTCTGACGCATCTGTCTGCATCAAGACAAAAGCAGCAGATTGCACAAAAACGAAACAGAAAATTTATGCAAAAAGGTGGGATAACTATGGGCACCGACCGCAATCCCTATGAGAACTTTACCCACAATGTGGACGAGGCCGCCCAGCAGATGGGCCTGGACCGGGTGGCATATGAATTTGTGAAATACCCGGAACGGCAGCTGAAAGTTTCTATCCCGGTAGAGATGGACGACGGCACCGTGCGCCTGTTTGAGGGCTATCGGGTGCAGCATTCCTCTCTGCGGGGCCCCTGCAAAGGCGGCGTACGCTTCCACACCAGTGTCTGCGAGGATGAAGTCCAGGCTCTGGCCGGACTGACCACCCTGCAATGTGCATTGGTGAACATCCCCTATGGGGGAGCTTATGGCGGCGTCAATGTGGATGTGAATGAGATTTCCCACAGAGAGCGCTGCCGCCTCACCCGGCGGTATACCGCTATGATCCTCCCCTTCATCGGTCCCAATGAGGACATTCCCGCCCCGGATATGAACACCGACGAAGAGATCATGGGCTGGATCATGGACACCTACAGCATGATGAAGGGCCATGCCGTCCAGGGCATTGTCACCGGCAAACCCCTGGATCTGGGCGGTTCCCAGGGCATGGAAGAAGCTCCTGCCCAGGGCCTGACCTTTGTGGCCAGAGAAGTGCTCAAGCGGCTGAAAAAACCGGTGGATCTCACCACTGCTGCCGTGATGGGCCTGGGCAAAGTGGGCTCCAGCGTGGCCCGGCTGATGTATATTGCAGGCATCCGTATTATGGCCGTGGGGGACATCACCGGTGCCCTCTATTGCCGCAGTGGTCTGCATATCCCTGGGGTGCTGGAACACCTGGCCCAGGGTGGTACGCTGGAAAATTACCAGGAAGATGGCGTGCAGCACATTTCCAATGAGGAGCTGCTCCGTCTGGAATGCGATATTCTGGTTCCCGCCGCTGTGGAATGCCAGATCCATGAAAAGAATGTGGAGGAGATCGGGGCCCGCATCATCATTGAAGGGGCCAACTGCCCGGTCACCTGGAAGGCCGACGCTGTGCTGCGGGAAAAGGGCGTGCTGGTGGTGCCCGATATCCTGGCCAATGCCGGCGGCATGATCGTTTCCTATTTCGAATGGGTGCAGAACATTCAGACCCTGGTGTGGGATGGGGATGAAGTCAGCCGTATGCTGCGGCAGATCATCCTTAAAGCCTTTGACGATGTGTGGACCAAGGCTCAGGAAGATCACATCACCCTGCGTCAAAGCGCCTATGCTCTGGCTCTGGAGCGGGTGTGCCGGGCCAAGAAGATCCGGGGCATTTTCCCATAATCCCGTAAGCGCTCAGGAGGAAAAGGGCAATGAGCATCAGTATGTTCGATATTTTAGGGCCCATCACCGTAGGGCCCTCTAGCTCCCACACCGCGGGAGCGGTACGGCTGGGCTTGGCCTGCCGTACCATTTTGGGTGAAGAAGTGAAAAAGGCGAAAATCACCTTTTATGGCTCCTTTGCCGACACCTACCGGGGCCATGGTACCGACAAAGCGGTGATCGGCGGCCTGTTGGGCTTTAACACCGACAATGTGAAGATCCGGGAAAGCCTGCAGCTGGCCCAGTTCCGGGGAATGCAATATGAATTTTTCACCGGGGAAGAAGGCCGGTACCATCCCAACACCCTGGCCATCGAGGCCAGCGGCAAAAACACCACCATCTCCCTGCGGGGAGCTTCCATCGGCGGCGGACAGATCCGCATCCAGGAGCTCAACGGCTTTCCCATGGAGGCGGCCTGCCTGATGGATACTCTTTTGGTGGTCAACAAAGACTCCCCCGGCGTGCTGGCAAACATCGCCATCACCCTCAATGTGGCGGGGTATAATATCGCCAATCTCCGCCTGGCCCGTACCAAGCGGGAGGGGGATGTGATCACCGTCATCGAAAGCGACGCCCGAGTGGACGAGGCCACCATCAAAAACCTGATGGGGGTACAGGATGTGCTCCGGGTGATCTCCATGCCGAAATTCTAGGCGGCGGAAAATCTCACGAAGGAAGCGGGGTTATTCCCCGTCAGGAGGAAGGTCTATGGACATCCCAAGCATTGATTATATTCTGGATGAAGCGGCCAAAAACAATATGGCCATCTGGCAGGTGGTGCTCAAGGAGGAGCAGGCCGAAAGCGGCCTGAGCGAAGAGGACATCCGCTCCCGCCTGGAAGAATCCTATCAGGTGATGAAAAACGCCGCAATGGGCGGCATTTCGTCCGAGGTCAAGAGTATCAGCGGTCTCACCGGCGGCGATGCGGCCAAGTACTACCGTCACTATCGCAATCAGAAAAACCTGATGGGCTCTCTGGAAGCCAAGGCCATGAGCTATTCTCTGGGAACCTCGGAGTATAACGCCTCCATGGGTGTTATCGTGGCGGCTCCTACCTGCGGCTCTTCGGGTATTTTGCCCGGGGTGATGATTGCCGCCCAGGAGGAGTTTGGCTTTACCGACAGGGAAGCTGTCAACGGTCTGATCACTGCCGGCGGTATCGGCGCCGTTATTGCCACCCGGGCCACTATTTCTGGCGCGGCGGGCGGCTGCCAGGCTGAGGTGGGTTCGGCCGCAGCCATGGCGGCTGCTGCTCTCACCGAAGTGATGGGCGGCACAGCCAAGCAGTGCACCCATGCGGCGGCCATCGCTCTGAAAAACTGCCTGGGCCTGGCCTGCGATCCGGTGGCCGGGCTGGTGGAAGTGCCCTGTGTCAAGCGCAACGGCATTTATGCCACTTTTGCCATTGCCGCAGCGGATATGGCTCTGGCCGGGATCGAAAGCTTTATCCCCCCCGATCAGGTCATCGATGCCATGTATCAGATCGGCATCAACATGCCCTCTGCTGTGCGGGAGACTGCCGAAGGTGGTCTGGCCATCACACCCGCAGGGCTCAGCGCCAAGCGGCGGCTGCAATACTAATCATTTATCCATGCTGAAAGCTCCATTCCGTAAAGGGAATGGGGCTTTCTTTCCATTTGGTCAACCTTTTTCCCCTTCTCCGCCGTCAAAAGAACAGGTAGAAGACAGGAAACAAGGAGGACCTTACATGATACATGGGAAAAAAGCTCTTCTGGCATTGGTGCTGGGGCTCCTTTTGATCTTAGGCGGCTGCGCCGGAAACCAGGATACCTTTACCGGGCGGGTGGAACAGATCAGCGACTGGAGCCTGGTGGCCCGGGAGCCGGAAGAGGGGAAAGCCTACACCTTCTGGGCCAGGGAGACCAAATTGGATTTTCTCGGCCTGGGGGACATGGTGCGCATCACTTACCGGGGAAAGCTGGAGAAAAACAAGCCTTTATCCATTGTTTCGGTGGAAAAAGTGGAGAAAGAAGAAAAGGGATAAAAGTTCTTTCCTTTTGAAATCGGCCTGTGATATGATAAAAACACGGGAAAACACAGGAGATCAAAG
>JAHZHY010000281.1 GCA_019420045.1 Clostridiales bacterium | reverse complement strand
AGCTGTGCTATTCGCCGGTGTTCGGTACGGCCCGGGATGTGGTGAATATGGCGGCTCTGGTGGGAAAAAACCTGCTGGACGGCCGGCTGCGCCAGGTGCCGGTGACCCAGGTCCGCTCTTTGGTGGAACAGGGAGCTTATATTATTGATGTGCGGGAGGAAGGGGAGTTTGCCGCAGGACATTTGAAGGGCGCTCATAATATTCCTCTCAGCCAGCTTCGCCAGCGGATGGAGGAAATTCCCCGGGATGTGCCGGTTTATCTCCATTGCCGCACTTCCCAGCGCAGCTATTATGCCTATGCCTGCCTTCAGGGCCATGGATATTCCAATGTGTGGAATATCTCCGGATCTTTCCTGGGAATCAGCCTGTATGAATACTTCACCGATCAGGACCAGGGGCGGGAGCCTATTCTCACCGCATACAATTTCAACTGAAAAACAGAATGAATTGTAAAATCAAGGGAAATATGATAAAATCCTGATAAATGGAGAGTGAATGATCGATAAACGCCTGAAATACAACACATGATCGCCAGGATGGGATGATAAGCATGATCGGTCCGAAAATCCAAGTGAAAACCGATATTCGCCTTTCGTTGGCCCAGCAGCAGTCTTTGTTGATGCTGGCCTTGCCTTTGGCCGAGCTGAGGGAATACTTGGCGGAGCAGCTGCAGGATTATCCTTTGCTGGAAGTGAAAGGGCTGGATGCCCCGCGATATGAGGGAAAAAGGGAGCTTTTTGCCGCTCCGTGGAATGAAGAGCGGGAAGAAGGAGATGGGTTTGTTCTTCCCAGCCGGCCGGAAACCTTCCGGGAACACCTGCTGTTTCAGCTGTCTGCGCTGCCTTTGCAGGAGGAAGTGCGCCGTTTGTGCATTTATCTCATTCACTCCCTGTCTCCCCGGGGGTATCTCACCGAATCGGAAGAAGAGATCGCCGCTTTGACCGGCGAAAGTCTTTCTGCGGTGAGGCAGGCGGTGAAGATCGTGCAAGGCCTCAGCCCTACCGGAGTAGGAGCCCGGGACTTGGTGCAATGCCTGCTGCTGCAAATGGAAGCCAAAAAGATCACCCATCCGGCCCCGGTGGCTATCGTGCGGGATCATTTGCAGGATCTGGCCAGAGGGCATTATGGGGTCATTCGAAAAAAGCTGGGACTTTCGGCTGAGGAGACCGAGAGGTGGTGCCGGTTGATCCGCACCCTGAATCCCATTCCCAGCAACGGTTATTTCTCCGGCGAAACGGTGGGCATCCTGCTGCCGGAAGGGGCGATTGGTCCGGATCTGCGGGTGGAAATGAACCAAAGGGATACGCCTCAAGTGGTGATGGAGGAAGAATACCAGAAAATGCTGGAGCAGCTGGGGGAGGAAGAGTCCAGGGGATATCTGATCCGCAGCCAGCAGCAGGCCAGAGTTCTTACAGGCCAGATTGCCAGGAGACAGCAGACACTATATCGGCTGCTCCAGTGCCTGTGCACCATGCAGCCGGATTATTTCCGCCATGGCCCCCAGGCGCTGCGGCCCATGACCATGGGTCAGGTAGCGGAAAAATTATCTCTCCATGAAAGTACCATCAGCCGGGCAGTAGCGGGGAAATATGTGAATACGCCCTATGGTATGGTGGCTCTGCGCAGCTTGTTTACCGCCTCGCTGCAAGGGGAAGAGAGCGCTGGCGGAATCAAAGCCAAACTGGCAGAACTGATCGAGAAGGAAGACAAACAAAACCCCTTGTCCGACGAAGCCCTGTGCCGTTTGCTGGCGGCCCAGCAGATCCAGCTGTCCCGACGGACAGTGGCCAAATATCGCAGCCAGTTGGGGGTTCCATCGGCATCGGAGCGAAAACAAAGGGAATGATGAAGTGGTAATCGGACCACGAAGCAAAAAAAACAGCCATCGACAACGGTGAACTGGACCAGTAAAAACGGACAATAGACAAAAAGCCCCCTAATGTAGGAGA
>JAHZHY010000028.1 GCA_019420045.1 Clostridiales bacterium | reverse complement strand
GTCCTATCCCACCGAAGGCCCCCTGTTCCAGGTCAGCGGTGAAATGACCGTTCACAGCGGCATCACCATCATGAATCATGCCAACTATTCCCAGGCGCACCCCGGCACTCTGGAAGTGACCGAAAGCGGCCACCTGACGGTGAACGACGGCGTTGCCATGGAAAACAATGTTTCCCCCATTGCAGGCGCAGTATACAACAAAGGTACTTTCACCATGACCGGCGGCACCATCAGCCACAATACCGGCGCGATGCCCCGCTACGGCTTCCAGTCCTCCAGCGGTACAAAACTTTCCGGCTATGACACCGCCTACTGGGGCCAGCCCAAGTATTATTACGGCGCAGGCGCCGTTTATAACCTGGGCACTTTCTCCATGAGCGGCGGCACGGTCAGCGGCAACCGGGGCGAATATGGCGCTCTGGCCCAGATTGGCGGCACCATGGAGCTCAGCGGCGGTTCGGTCACAGGCAACAGCGCCCTCACCGGAAACGGCGCAGGCACAAAGCACACCCTGGCCATCACCGGCTATACAGAGGGGCAGAATCCCAGCCGTGAGGAATCCCATATTCCTGCCAATGCAGGCAATGGCGGCGGCCTGTATGTCAGCGGCGGCAACGATGTTCATGTGACCGGGGTGTCCTTTGCCGATAACTATGCGGTGAAAAACGGCGGCGGCATCGCCGTCGGCAACGATGGCGACCTGACACGAGCTGTTGAAGGTTACCAAAAGGTGGATGGAGGAAAACAAACCATCACCGGAAGCGCCGGCACCCAATCCATCGATGCAGCAGTGCCTGTCTATTCTGTTCCCGGAGGGCAGAATGTGGCGCCCACCACCCTATTGATGGACGGCGCTTCTGTTACCGGCAATGAAGCTTCCCTGTTCGGCGGCGGTATCTATGGGGAAGAAAACAACACCGTCACTCTGGCCCAAAATGTCATTCTCAGCGGCAACACTGCCTTGGCCGGCGGCGGCCTGGCAGCCGTTCAGGGTGCAAAAATCCAATTTTCCAACAATGTGACGGAAAACACCGCCACCTGCGGCGGCGGCATCTATGTGGGCAGCCAGGCAAATGGGGAAGATCCCACAGTAGTGACGGCCCTTTCCACAGCCCAGATCACAGCCAACCAGGCCCGCCATGGCGGCGGCGCCTATATTGACGATGTAACTGTGGATGCCCCGGCAGATCCTGGTGATCTTCCGGAAAATGTAACCGTGGACACAGCCGGTCAGCTGGTGCTGAAGGGCGCTTTCCTCAATAACAATGCTCTGAACACTGCCACCGGCCTGGGCACCGGCGTCTATAACCGAGGCGAGCTGATTTTGCAGGCTGAAAGCCAGGAAACCACCGCTCAACCCTACATTTCTGCCAACGATGTGGTCTATCTGGAAGAGGGGCATTTTGTCACCACCGGCACCGATGTGACTCTGGCCCGCAACGGCAACTCGCCTCTCACAGTTCAATCCCGCAAAACGGCCAATGAGACAAAAATCCTTCAGGCCGAAACCGAAACGGATGCCGCGCTGTTCCTGGCGGAAAAACGCCTTGCCCACACAAGCCATCCTCTGGCCCAGAAGGGCTCGGATAAAAAGGTGATCGAGATCAATTCCCACTCCATCACTTACCATACTTCCCTTCCCGGCACACCGGGCGCAGTAAGCTCTCTCTTTGCCTATACGCCGGGGCAATCTGTCACCGTGCTAGATTTTGCCTCTGCATCCGCAGGAGAAGGTGTCGATTCCGATGGTGATGGCATGGTGGACGGCTTTACCCTGCCCACAGGCAAGCTGCTTGCGGGCTGGGCCGCAGCAGCGGAAGACAATGGGACATGGAAATATCTCACTGCCGATGGCAATTTCACCGATGATGTCTCCAAGGCCCAGATGTATTCTGCCGGCAGCACCATCAATTCCATTCGCAGTAACTACCACCTGGTGGCAGTGCACACCGCTGCGGCCTACTCCGTCACACTGGACTATTCCTTTGCATACAACCAGGATTATCTGGATGCCCTGGACAAACCGGCAGAGGAAATGGGACCGCTGGGCAGTCTGAACCTTTCAGGCAACATCTCCTATGACGGCACCAATCAGACTTATTATGTCAATAACGGCGTGCAGTTCACCATTGCACCCAATCCCACCCAGACCAGCGGCACCAACACCCTTCAGGGCGTATTCCAGGGATTGCAGATCTATCAGGAAGTGGATTTCAAGACCTACGAATCCCTGGATGAAGGAAAACGGTATGAAAAAGATAACCGCTACTATCAGCTGATGGCCAGCACCATTCTGGAAGAAGAAAAGCTGACAGCAGGCGGCGAAACACTGTATTCCACCGGCGCTATTACCGGTGTGAACAGCGACAGGCAGAGTGGCACCGGCTCTGCATCCTTCACCGACGGCGTGTTGAAGTATACAGCGGCGGATTCCA
>JAHZHY010000280.1 GCA_019420045.1 Clostridiales bacterium | reverse complement strand
GACACCGCCGGGCATCCCAGCTGCTGAAGAGCCATGGAGAGCAGGGCAATGGAGATCTGCTCCCCGGTGGAAAGGAGCATATCCATCTCCCGGGGCGGCAGGTCGTTGCCGATCTCCGCCGCTTTTTCCAGCAGTTCATCGGTGGTGTCTCCCTGAGCGGAAACCACTACCACCACCTGATGGCCCTGCTGCCAATTCTTTTTCGCAATGGCGGCCACATGGAACAGGCGCTCTTTGTTGCCCACCGAGGTGCCGCCGAATTTCAATACCATCAAAGACACGCTATCGTCCTCCAATATCTGAGGCGCGGGCCAGAGCCTATGCTCCGGCCTGCCGATTCATTACCAGTATATGAGCCCCCGTGCCAAAGGGCCGCTCTTCCTCTCCACATTTTAAAGGGGCTTCCTGTTTTTTTAAAGGGCAATGTTACATAATATTTTTAAAGCTGCCTGAGAGACTTTTGCCCATTGTCCCACAAAAGGAGTGAAACCCTGTGCATCTGCATGAAAACCCATCCATTGACCTGCTGCTCAAGCTGATCTATCTTTTGCTCATCGCCGGAGGGGTCTGGCTGTTTTTTCACTATATTTTCGGCTGGGTGCTGCCGCTGATCATCGCCTACCTGCTCTCCCGGCTCATCCAGAAACCGGTGGCTTTCCTCCAGCAGAAATGCCGCCTCCCCCGGAAGATGGCCGCTTTCCTTTGCACCATCCTCACCGTGGGACTTCTGAGCTGGGTGGTTTATTTTGTGCTGTCCCGCCTTTTCACGGAGGCCCTGGCCCTTTTCCAGGCTCTGCCCGCCTATCTGGATGACCTGCCCCAAAAGCTGGACCGTGCCAACCTGGCCTTGCGGCAATGGGCCGCCCGATGGCACCTGTCTTTCATCGACCCGGCCCTTTTGTCCTTTGAAACCCTTTTGGCCCAGATCAAGCCGCCTTCGGTGGATGCAGCCCAGATCCTGAGCACTCTGGGCTCGGCGGCCACCGGTCTGCCTTCGGTGCTCCTCACCCTGACATTCATCCTGCTGGGCACCTACTTCATGAGCGGAGAACAAAGCAAGATCTCCGGCTTCCTTGCCCAATGTTTGGGAAAAAAGGGCACTCAGCTGGGCCGACAGCTGCGGGCCTTTCTTTATGAAAGCGTGGGAAAATGGCTGCGGGCCCAGTGCATCCTCATCTGCATCACCTTCTGCGAGCTTTCGATAGGATTCTTCCTTTTGAAACTGCCCTATGCCGGGCTGCTGGCCCTGCTCATCGCCTTTATCGACGCCCTGCCCATTCTGGGAGCGGGCGCTGTGCTGCTGCCCTGGGCTTTGTTTTCCCTTCTCCTGGGTCAAAAGGGCCTGGCCCTGGGGCTGGGGCTGCTTTATGCCGTGATGCTTCTGGTGCGCAGCCTGCTGGAGCCCCGCATCGTGGGAGCCCAGCTGGGGCTGGACCCCTTTGTCACGCTGCTGTGCATCTATTTCGGCTTCCGGATCGCAGGCTTTGCCGGAATGTTCATTCTGCCGGTAGTGGTGCTCACCGCCTTCAAACTGCGGGAATGGGGCTATATATCCCCGGAAAGAAACGCTGTCTCTTCCCAGGAAACAGAATAAAAAAAGCCCCTTTCGCCCTGGCGACACCGGACCCGTAGTAACCTGCTCTTTCGGCAGGTGGGTCCGCTCTTCACTGTTTCAGCGCTTCCAACTTCCGACTCTCCGAAGAGGGCGGGAGGCCTGCAATCCGCAGCGAAATACGCGGTCCCGTTTCGTTACTTTGTGGGTTAAAATGGATCCGGCGCCGCCAGCGCAAAAGGGGCGGCAAACCTTATGATATGATAGGAAGGACAGAAGATCAATATCCCTCTTTCCGGGCCTCTTCTTCCTCTTGTTCTTCGTAATAATCCTCCAGGCGCTGGGAGAAGATCTCAAACACTTTTTCCAGCAATTCTTCGTCTTCCACGGTGGCCAGGATCTCTTCTCCTGTCTGCTCATCGGGCTCCACCCGCAGGATCATCAATTCGTATTCATCAGAAAGGGACATCTCAGCAGGAATGAAGGCCATGTAGGTCTCTCCTTCATATTCCAGAGTGTCCAGGTGTTCCAGCTCCAGCTGATTGCCCTCGTCATCGGTGAGGGTAAGAAAATCATTGCCGTAGCCGTCTTGGTTTTGGCTCAGTGTGCTCATAAAGCATCTATCCCGCCGGAAGATCCGGCTTTTCCTTTCGGTTTTGTTTTTATCTTTTTTCTTATTATATCACAATTGAGCCAAAGAAAAAGAGTTGACACCAAAAGATTTCGCTGGTATACTATCTTTGGTAAAACAAAGCAGGGCTGACCGCCCTCACCCTCATGGCTGACAGAAAGGGTTAAGACTGGATTTCTCTTTCCTTTTGGGGAAAGAGCGGTTTTTGTAGCTTAGGCGGTCGCTTTGCGCCTGAGCTTTTTTCATTTTCAAGGAGGTGCTTTTACATTAGTATCATGGAACATCAAATCAACGAGGAAATCCGGGAAAAGGAAGTCCGGCTGATCGACAGCGAGGGCCAGCAGCTGGGGATCATGTCCCTCCAGAAGGCGCTGGAAGCCGCCGAAGAAAAGGGACTCGACCTGGTGAACATCTCCCCCAAGGCCAATCCCCCCGTCTGCAAGATCATGGACTACGGCAAGTTCCGCTTTGAGCAGGCTAAAAAAGAGAAGGAAGCCAAGAAAAATCAGCGCATTGTGGAAGTCAAAGAGATCCGCTTTTCTCCGAAGATCGATGTGCATGATTTCGAGGTAAAAGCCCGCAACGCCACCAAGTTCCTCACCGGCGGCGACAAGGTGAAGGTCACCGTCCGCTTCCGCGGCCGGGAAATGGCTCACACCCAGATCGGTATGGATCTGCTGAAGAAGTTCGCCGAAACCTGCAAGGAAGTGGGCAATGTGGAAAAAGAGCCCAAGCTGGAGGGCCGCCAGATGATCATGTTCCTGGCCCCCATCAAGAAAAAACCATAACGGCTGTGCCGTTTGTTTTAAGAGAGGAGTTTCAAAAGCTATGCCGAAGATCAAAACTCATACAGGCGCCAAAAAAAGATTTAAGCTGACCAAGTCCGGCAAAATCAAGCACGGTTCCATCAACAGACGCCATTTCAACAATGGCCATGGCTACACCGCCAAGAGAAGACGCCAGCTGCGCAAGGCTGACTATGTGGATTCCACCAAGGCCGCTCAGATCAAGCGTCTGCTGCCCTACAACTAAACAAAGCATACACAGGAGGCTGAAATACAATGGCTAGAGTAAAAGGCGCGATGATGACGCGCAAAAGAAGAAAAAAGACCCTCAAGCTGGCAAAAGGCTACTGGGGCAATAAAAAGAACCATTACAAGGTTGCCAATCAGCAGGTGATGAAGTCCCTGAAGTATGCCTATGTGGGCAGAAAGCTGAAAAAGCGCGACTTCAGAAGACTGTGGATCACCCGTATCTCTGCGGCTTGCGCCCAGAACGACATCAACTATTCCCGTTTCATGAACGGCCTGAAGAAAGCTGGCATCGGTCTGAACCGGAAGATGCTGGCCGAGCTGGCTGTGTCCGACATGGCTGCTTTTACCTCCCTGGTGGAGAAGGCCAAGGCTGCTCTGTAAATTTTATCTTTTCCAAAAAAGCGAGACAAGCGTCTCGCTTTTTTCTTTTGCAAAAACGGGAACTTTTCCCTGGGGACTTCGTCTAAAGAGGGCACGAAACCCAATGAGACCGAAAGGAGACTGTAACCCATGAACAAAAAGCATTACCTGGCCCGGCCTGCGGCTGCGGCTCTTTCCCTTACCATGCTGTGGAGCGCCGTTTCCGCCGCTCCCCTCAGCGACATCCAGGGCCACTGGGCCGAGGAGAACATCACCCGCTGGGTGGAAGCCGGCAAACTGGGCGGCTATGAGGACGGCACCTTCCGTCCCGACAACAACATCACCCGGGCGGAATTTGCCAACATCCTGGCAAACCTGCTCTCCCAGCCGGCAGAAGCTCCCGAAAGTCCCTTCTCCGATGTGAAGGAAGGGGATTGGTATTATTCTGCTGTCACCAAACTGCTGGCCTATGGCGTCGTCTCGGAAGATGAAACCTTCCGTCCCTCCCAGAACATCACCCGCCAGGATGCCATGACCATGGCCGGGCGTGCTTTCCGCATCACCTCGGCAAATGAGGAAGTGCTGGACAAGTTCTCTGACGGCGATCAGGTAGCCGCTTACGCCCAGGCTTCTGTGGCCGGCTTTGTGGAAAAAGGTTATCTGGGCGGCTATCCCGACGGCACCCTCCGTCCTCTGGCCAACATCACCCGGGCCGAAAGCGTCAAGCTGCTGGATTCCCTGGGTCTGGTCCACGATGCCAATTCCCTGGAAGGGATCATCGACCGCACCTATGCCGGCCTGGAAGATCCCGATGCCATCCCCATGGTGACCACCACCCGTATCACTGACGAGACCGCCGAATATTTCCTGGGCCTGAAAGATCTGTCCCAGGTGGAAGAAGCGGTGGCTTCGGAAGCGGCCATCGGCTCCATGCCTCATTCGGTCTGCCTGGTGCGTGCCAAGGACGGCGTGGATGTGGAAGCTCTGAAAGAGGAGATCCGTACCTCGGTGAATCCCCGCAAGTGGATCTGCGTGGGCGTGGAGCGTGAGGACATCGTCATGGCCAGCCAGGGCAACCTGATCCTGATGGTCATCAACCCCACCATTCCCCAGCAGATCGCCGACAGCTTCATGAAACTGGATCTTACCCCCAAACTCACCCCGGACGCCGACGGCCTGATCCAGTATGAGGACTACTACATGGACGACATCGGCACCCTGCGGCCCGATTCGGTGAAAAACTTTGCCGCAAAGATCGAAAATCTGGCTGCCGATCAGCTGAAAGAAGCGGCCAACCTGTACTATTCCGTCATCCCCAGCAAGTCCTATTTTGTCAATGACAAACTGGAAACCTCCTTTGACTACGACCAGATGAAGTCCATTCTGGGCGAAAATGTGAAGAGCGCCCAGTATATCGACCTGTTCGGCGCACTTCAGCTGGAGGACTACTACAAGACCGATCCCCACTGGCGTCAGGAATGCCTGCAGGATGTGGTAGATACACTGGGAAAGACCATGGGCTTCTCCGTTGACCTGTCCACCTTCACAGCCAACACCACCATCGAAGGCATCACCGGCCAGCACGGCCAGGGCAAGGAGGATTTCCCCACCGAGACCCTGACCTATCTCACCTCTGCCGCTATGGAGCAGGTCAAAGTGGACAACTGGGACAAAAATGCTCCCGCTACCATTTACGATGTGGCTGCTCTGGAAGGAGACTCCCCCTATGATGTGTTTCTCTCCGGCCCCACTCCCCTGGTGACTCTGGAAAACCCCAACGCCACCTCGGACAAGGAGCTGGTGATCTTCCGGGATTCCTATTCCTGCAGCCTGGCTCCCCTGCTGGTGGAGCAGTACAAGACCGTCACACTGGTGGATCTCCGCTACATGATGAGCGGCCTGCTGCCTCAGTATGTGGACTTCGCCGGCAAGGATGTCCTCTTCCTCTATAACGAGCAGGTGGTCAACCACAGCGAAATGCTGAAGTAAACACCAAAGATACCATATTTCTCACCTGCCGGGCCGCGGGGCCTGGTGAGTGAACTGCACCGGGGAAAAAAATTTTTCCCCGGTGTTTTTTTGTAAAGTTCCTGCAAAAACAGTGGATATCCCTTGAAAAAGTTGCGAAAATCAAACAACTGGATTTTCCCCATTTTTGCCCCCCCTTGCGGCGATATAAGGGGTATGTTAGTATGGGAGAAAGGGAGCCGTTCGCTCCCCCATTAAAAAGGGAAGGATGGGGAAGATGGACAAAAAGCAAGTCAACCGGGATATTTTCAAAATGGTGCTGCCGATTATCATTGAGAATATGCTCCAGATGTCCGCCGGACTGGTGACCACCGCCATGATCGGACGGCTGATGGCCGATGACATCGCCGCACAAGGCGTGGGCAATCGGATCATCAACACCTTCTGGGCGCTTTTCAAAGGCATTGGCATCGGTACCACGGTCATCGTGGCTTTGCGCTACGGCCAGCGAAGATGGGATCAGTGCCGCCGCACGGTGGAACAGGCCTATGTAACGGTCATCCCTGTGGCCCTTCTCTGTGTGCTGGGTACGCTGATTTTCCTGGACCCGATCCTTCATCTGTTCACCCAGGATCAGGCTTTGCTGGATACCGCCCGGGGCTTTGCACGCATCGCCATTTTCGCCGTGCCCTTTATGGCCC
>JAHZHY010000279.1 GCA_019420045.1 Clostridiales bacterium | reverse complement strand
GCTGCCAGGCAAAACCCTTATCCCAATGCCAATTCCGCTTCTTCAGGTGCAGTACAGGAAACCGGAGCTTCACATAAAAAAGGCACAGCAGTCCGGCCAGAAGCTGGGCGATGACGGTGGCCCAACCGGCCCCAGCCACGCCCATGCCGAAAAAGGTGATAAAGGCATAGTCCAGAATGATGTTGATAATGCAGGCGATAATGAGGAAATACAGCGGCGTGCGGCTGTCCCCCACCGCCCGGATAATGCCGGAGATCATATTATAGAAAATCGCAGCGCCGATGCCGTAATAGATCACCACAATATACCGCCAGGCATCGTCGATGATATCCCCAGGGGTGTTCATCATTTCCAGCAGCGGCCGGGCGGTGACCACCGCCAAAAGAGTGATGACCAGCGTGCTTCCCACACACAGCAAAATGGAAGTGGCCACGCTGTCCCGCAGCCGTTCCTCCTCTCCTGCGCCGAAACACTGGGCGGCCATCACCGAAAAACCGCTGGTCAGGCCCTGGGCAAAGCCCAGGATCAAAAAGGAGATGGCACCGGTGGCTCCTACCGCCGCCAATGCCTGCACGCCGATGGTGCGGCCCACGATCACCGTATCGGCCATGCTGTAAAATTGCTGAAACACATTCCCGATAAAAAGTGGAATGGAAAAGGCCAGCAGCAACCGCATGGGGCTGCCTTTTGTCATATCATTTGTCATAAAACTATACTGTTCTCCTGAAACGATTTGGCTCAAAAACAGCCCCGGCGGCATCGCCGGGGCCACACATACAGAAAATTCTTCACCTGCAAACCAGGCCTTACAAAAGCATCAAAAAGAGTTTTACTCCTCTTCCACCATCTGACCATTGGGCAGCTGGAACCGGCTTTCGGGCACATCTTCCACCGTCACCCGGGTCAGTTTCATAGAATAGGTGGTCATGCCGTTTTTCTCACTTTCCGCCCGGTGCAAAAGGCCGTTGGACACAGCGATATAGTAACTATCCTGGGTACCGGCCAGGGGATTTTTCACCTTCACATAAATGCAGGCTTCCCCATCTTTTTCCACATACCCAGCCTCCAGAATCTGAGACGGATCCAACGCCAGCACCTCTTCATAAGTGGGCACCCGGCTGGCATCGTCATAGAAAGCGGTGAGCTCCCCATCCTGGGAAATGCCCTGCCCCAGCGTTCCCACATAAGGATTGACCTGTCCATTGCGCCAGGCGTAATAGCCGGAAGGGGCAATGATGATCTCCTTTTCCACGGCTCCGCTTTCCGAAAGCTGCTGGATATGGCTGCGGCGGCCTTGCACGGCCCCTTTGATGCGCAGCACATCCTCTGCGCTGTGATAGGAAAGGGTACTTTCCAGCTCATAGGTGTATTCCTTGGGCCGGTGCAGCGCAGCAATGACATTCAGAACATTGGATGCATCCACCTGCACCCCATTCACCAGCGGCCCATTTTCCCCCAATTTATCCGGATCGGCAGAAATGGAACCTTGAGAAGAAGGAAGGGTGATCGTCCCCGCCGGTTCCATCTCCACCATAGAGAGATAGAAGCTGATGAGCACCGCCACCAGCAGCAAGGCGGTGACAGCCGCCACCGCCTGAGCCATTTTCCCCTTTTTCATGGGTCTCCCTTATTCCTCGGTGCCTGGCGTAAAGTCCTCGGGGGGCTGCTCCGTTTTCCCGAAAGCATACAAAATCGCATCGGCAATCCGGCGGCAGGCCTGGCCATCTCCATAAGGATTGACCGCTCGGGCCATCTTGCCATATTCCTCCGGGTCATTCAGCAGTTTCAGCGCTTTTTCAGCAATTTCTTTGGCTTCCACACCGGCCATACGCACTGTACCAGCTTCCACAGCCTCCGGCCGCTCGGTCTCCCGGCGCAGCACCAGCACCGGCTTGCCCAGAGAGGGAGCTTCCTCCTGGATGCCGCCGGAATCGGTCATCACCAGGGTGGCCCGCTCCATCAGGTTGTGCATATCCATCACACCCAGAGGCTCCACCAAGTCCACATTAGGGATATTTCCCAGGTTGTCCCGGGCCATCTGCTGCACATAGGGGCTGAGATGCACCGGATAGACAAAACGCACATCCGGCTCCTTTTCCGCCACCATGCGCACAGCGTCCATGATGTTCTGGAAGGGCTCGCCGTAGTTCTCCCGGCGATGGGCGGTGAGCAGCACCACACGCTCCTTCTGATAATCGATCTCGTTGAGCCGCTGGCACTGGAAGGTGTAATTGTCCCGCACTGTGGTTTTCAGAGCGTCGATGACGGTGTTGCCGGTGATATAGACATTCTTCTCCACACCCTCCCGATGGAGGTTTGCCACATTTGCCTTGGTGGGAGCAAAATGCAGATCGGCAATATCGGTGGTCAGGGTCCGGTTCATCTCCTCCGGGAAGGGGGAATATTTGTCAAAGGTACGCAGCCCCGCTTCCACATGGCCCACCTTCACCTTGGCATAGAA
>JAHZHY010000278.1 GCA_019420045.1 Clostridiales bacterium | reverse complement strand
GACGGCAGCCGTAGCATCCGCTATAATCGTCCGAATGACCGCCGGTTCCAGACGCTGATCGCACTTTTGGATGAGCTGGCCCACCTGGCGGAGTGAGGGATTTTTCCCCGTGCCCCCAGCACCGGAGAGCCGGGACCGATGCAAGCCAAGTTGAAGTGGCTTACATAGCTCACAAGAGGAACAGGAGGGATGGCAAATGCAAGGCGAGAAGATCCTGAAAATCACATCGGTCTTTTTGCTCATTGGCGGTGTAATCGCCGTATTTGCAGGTGTGATCGTCCCCCTGGGAATCAAAGCTCTGTTGGCGCTGGAGGGAAAGGGGCATGAGGCAGACTGGATCTATGCCGCCGCCATGTTTGTGATAGCGGCTGCCATCGTCCAGATCATTGCAGGGGTCAAGGGACTCGGTGCATGCAGTCGGCCGGAGAAGGCAGCTTCCTGTATCGGATGGGGAATTTTCGTTACAGGAGTGAACATAGGTTCCATGCTCGTTGTTCTTGTCAATGAAGGCAGTTTCAGCATCGGCAGCCTGGTTCCCCAAGTGGTACTGCCGGGATTATATACCTATGGCGCAGTCCGGGTCAGGGACAACACCGATGTCTGACCGGATTCGGAAAGGATGAAATTATATGGGACTTTTTGGAAAATTGTTTGAGAAAAAGGAATGTTCTGTTTGCGGCGGCGAGATCGGCTTGCTGGGAAACCGCAAACTGGAAGACGGGAATCTTTGCAAAAACTGTGCGGCAAAGCTTTCTCCCTGGTTCAGTGACCGGCGCCAGAGCACAGTGGAAGAGATCAAACAGCAGCTGGCCTACCGGGAGGAAAACCAGGCAAAAGTTTCTGCTTTCCGTACCACCCGGACCCTGGGCGAACGCACCAAGGTGCTGCTGGACGAGGATGCAGGACTGTTTATGGTCACGGCCGCAAAAAATCTGGAAGAAGCCAATCCGGATGTGCTGGCTTTCTCCGATGTGACCGGATGCCAGCTGGATATTGATGAGACCAGAACGGAAATCGAGTACAAGGACGAAGAAGGCAACCGGCAGAGCTTCAACCCCAGACGGTATGCCTATTCCTACGATTTCTACATCGTGATCAATGTGAATAACCCCTATTTCAACGAGATCCGCTTTCAGCTGAACAGCAGTGCGGTGGACAACAACGAAGAAACCCTGTTGGACGGCCCGGATGACAGACGCCCGGCTTTTGGCGGCTTCTCCATGAGAGGCGGTTCGCTCACCTCCAATGCAGAGGAAGTGCGTGCCAGTGTGGAGTACCGGCAGTATGAGGCCATGGGCATGGAGATCCGGGATGCGCTGCTTCAGGTCCGGCAGCAGGTGCGGGATGAAGTGGCTGCCGCTGCAGCTCCCAAGACTGCGGTGACCTGTCCGTTCTGCGGAGCCACCACCACGCCGGATGCCAGCGGACGCTGCGAATTCTGCGGCGGTGTTGTGAACAGCTGAACAGACCGTATTGACATTATCGGATGATGGAAAGGAGACTCATTATGACAAACATCAACAATAACATGGGAACCAATGTATCCAACAAGGACTGGCTGGTGACATTGCTGCTTTGTCTGTTCGCCGGCGGCATCGGCGTTCACCGCTATTATGTGGGCAAGATCGGCACGGGCATCCTTTATACCCTGACACTGGGTGTGTTCGGCATCGGGTGCCTCATCGACCTGATCCTGATTGCCACAGGCAAATTCACCGACAAGGACGGCTGCATCATCCAGAAACAGTAACAGCCGGAACGGCCGGCGGGGACACATTGTTTTTGTCGGAAGCGTGTGACAGAATACAGTGACCGGCCGGCCTGCATCTTGCGGAACGATTTCAGGAGGGCATTATGAAAAAGAAAAGGATGAAAATTTTCTGCCTGTTTCTTTCGGCCCTGATGCTGCTCAGCCTTGCGGCCTGCGGCAAAGATGATCCGAAACCGAAGAACAAAACACCGGAAAAAGAAGAGAAAGAAACTGGCACTGAGGTCAAGTCCTCAAAGACGCTGGAAACCAACCTGTGGGATCTGTCCTACGATGAAGCGGACGGATGGGTCTACACAGAGGATGAG
>JAHZHY010000277.1 GCA_019420045.1 Clostridiales bacterium | reverse complement strand
GCTGTGCTGGAAGTGGGCGGGCTTTATCTGCGGGTCTATGTGAGCCCGGCAGAAGGCGTGCCGGGGGCCATGATCCTCATTGTGGACGCCAGCGCTCATATCCGGGCCGAACAGCAGCGGAAGGACTTTTCCGCCAATGTGTCCCACGAGCTGAAAACTCCTCTGACCTCCATCAGCGGCTTTACCGAGATGATCGAAAGCGGTATGGCTCAACAGCAGGATGTGGCTGGGTTTGCCGGAAGGATTCGTCTGGAAGCCAGCCGCCTCCAGTATCTTATCGATGACATCATGCGTCTGTCGGAGATCGAGGACGGTTCCAATCCGGGAGAATGGGAAAATGTTCCTTTGATGGATGTGGCCAAGGAGACGGTGGAGACCTTGTCCATCGAGGCCCAGGAGAATGGCGTTGCCATCAGCTGCGGCGGAGAGCCGCTGACGGTGGATGCTAACCGGCATATGATGGAAGAGCTGATGACAAACCTGCTGTCCAATGCGGTAAAATACAACCGTCCAGGTGGTACAGCTCACATCAATGTGGAAAAACGGGGAGAAATGGCGGCCATCATGGTCAGCGACACCGGCATCGGTATCCCGCCGGAGCACCAGAGCCGGGTGTTCGAACGGTTCTACCGAGTGGATAAGAGCCGCTCCAAACAGACCGGCGGTACCGGTCTGGGTCTGTCCATTGTGCGCCACATCGCCGAGTATCACAAAGGTTCTGTCAGCTTGCAGAGCCAGGAGGATGTGGGCACCGAGATCACTGTGCTTCTGCCCATCCACCAGAAGATCGTTCAGGATCAATAAAACAACATAAAAAGACCCTGGAGTGTTCCAGGGCCGGGCATGTCGAAAGAGTGGCCCAAGGCCACTCTTTCGAGTTTTTACAAGGGTCTGTGTGCAGCCGATTGACCGCTTTTAGCGGTCAATCGGCCACACTTGTCCCTTGAGAAGTGCAAAAAGCCACGCACAGGTCGCGGCTTTTTGCGGATTGGTGAAGGGTAGGGCATATGTTTCTCCCTAGTTGGATCCGTTTTTCGACAGATAAAAAGACCCTGGAGTGTTCCAGGGTCTTTTTATTTGGAAATTTTGCGAAAAAATTTCTTTTTTCGTCAACCAATCATGGGCGAATACCGTCTAAACAGTACATCCACTGTTTAGGAGGAAAGAAGATGGAATTTACCATGGAGAGCCGATATGGCAAAAAGACTCTCGCGGATATGTCCCGGGCGCTGCGGAAAACCACCCGAAAGAAAAGCGACCGCCGCGGCATGATTTGGGCCTGGGTGGTGCTTTTGCTCAATCTGCTGTTTTTTCTGGTGCCCGGAGAAGATGGATTTGTATGGGATTGGAAGCGAGTGCTCAACGGTGCCGCGGCGATGCTGATGATTTTTGTTATTTTGCGTCAGGACGCCATCAATGGCTTTTTTGCCCGGAAGCGTATGCTCAAGGGGAATGGCTACAGCAAGGTGACATTTGGAGAAGAGGGATACACCAGTTCCACCGAAAATGCCGTCACCCAGTGGAGTTACCAGGCGTTGGCCGCCATCGGCGAGACGGAGGAAAACCTGGTTTTTATTCTGGACAAACGCTATGCTCAGGCCTGGGAGAAAGACTCCCTGGAAGGAGGAACCATGGAGCAGCTGCGGCAATTTCTCACAGAAAAAACCGGATTGCCCATTACAAGAATATAAAAAAGGACGGCGCTGCCGTCCTTTTTGTGCTGTCTATTTTGATTAAAAGTCATACTCAGATTGCTGATTGGTCTCTTCCATGAGCTGGATATTGATCTCATGGGTAGAACCCTGGCGGTAGAAGGTCAGTTTCATGGTATCGCCTGCCTTGTGCTCATCCCGCAAGGTGCAGGCATCGGAGATGTTTTCCACCCGGATGTCATCCACGCCGATGATCACATCTCCGGCGGCCAGACCCTTGGCAGCAGCATCGCTTTCCGGAGCCACCTGATCCACCAGGATGCCCTGGGGAATGTCATAGAAGGCGGCGGCCAGGGCGCTCACATTGCGGCCGCTGATGCCGGTGAGGGGACGGCCCGACACATAGCCCTGGTCGATCAGTTCCTCCACAATGGGCCCTACGGTGTTGCTGGGGATGGCAAAGCCTAAGCCTTCGGAATCCTCGCTGCTGATTTTAGCGCTGTTGACGCCGATAACCTGACCATATTCATTGAGAAGAGCTCCTCCACTGTTGCCTGGGTTGATGGAGGCATCGGTTTGCAGCAGGACCATGTTGCTGCTTCCCACCTGGATCTCCCGATCCACTGCAGAGATAATGCCGGCGGTCACTGTGCCGTTGAGCCCCAGAGGATTGCCGATGGCAATGGCGGCTTCTCCCACTTCCACCTGGCTGGAATCGCCAAACTCGGCTGCCGGCAGGTTCTGAGCGTCGATTTTCAGCACGGCAATATCGCTTTTCACATCGGTGCCGATGAGTTGGGCTGCATAAGTTTCTCCATTGTCCAGCGTGACGGCAATGCTGTCGCCACCTTCCACTACATGGTTATTGGTGACGATATAACCGTCCTCCGATAAAATGATCCCCGAACCGGTACTGCTGGTGGAATAGGTCTGGAAACTTTCGGTGATGACTCCCACCACCGAGGGGCGCACCTTTTGCACCACATCGCTCACATCTTTTACCACCAATCCGCCATCGTTGTTTTCGGGTTTTTTCCGGATCTTCATAGAGAAGGCGGAATCCTCAGGAGATTGGGCAGGGTCCGTTTCCTTGGATTCGCTGCCGCCCAAAATAGCTGTGAGGCCATTTCCAGAGGAAAGATCGGTCTCAGCCGATTTGGAGGGGACCTCATTGGGGTCACTGCGCAGCAGGAGATATCCCCCAGCGCCGCCCACCGTCACCAGAATGGCGCAGACAGCACAGCCCCGGCGCAAACGGGCACGACGGCGCTTCTGGGCCAGCACTTCCTCATAGCTGCGGTAGGAAGCAGCATTCTGGTAATAGTGAGGGGTGTTTTCCTGGAAGTGATCTTGGGAATTGTGGGGATCGTGGCGATGGAACATAGGCATTCTTCACCTCATAGGGATGTGGGGATGGTAAAACAGAATTCGGTCTGGCCGTCGCCGCTTTTGGCGTAGATATCGCCGCCATGACGGCCAACCAGGGTTTTGACGATGTAGAGGCCCAGACCGGAGCTTGTGACTTTGCTTCCACGGGACCGGTCGCCTTTGTAAAAGCGTTCGAAAATATGGTCGATGGCCTCCGGGCCGATGCCCGGGCCGGTGTTGACGATGTTCATCTGCATCTTGCCGCCCTTGGCTGACAGGTAGATGATGATCTTGCCCGCCTGATCGGTGAATTTCACCGCGTTGTCCGTCAGGTTATAGACCACCTGGAAGATGGCGTCGTGATCGGCGGAGATTTCCAGCTTGTCCGGGATATCCAGCGTCAGATCGATCTCCTTGTCGGTGAGCTGTTTTTCAAAACCCAGTACGATGCGGCGCACCATTTCGCTGATGTCAAAGGTGGTTTTGTTCAAGGCCCGCTCTCCCGATTCCAGACGGGAGACTTCCACCATGCTGTTGGCCAGCCGGGAAAGACGGCGGATTTCCTCCGAGATGATCTTCAGGTAATATTCCTGTTTTTCCGGCTTGATGGTGCCGTCCAGAATACCGTCGATAAAGCCGCCGATGGTGGTCATGGGGGTACGCAGGTCGTGGGACACATTGGCGATGAGATCCCGCCGCTGGGTTTCCATGTTCTCGATGGCGTCGGCCATATGGTTAAAGCTGATGGTCAATGCGTACAGCTCATCCCGCCGCTTGGGCACGGCCACCCGGCAGCTGAAGTCGCCATGGGCAAAATTCCGGGCAGCGGCCGCGATGTTTTTCAAAGGGCGTACGGTGCTGTCCACCATCACATAGGTGACCACCAGTACCACCAGAAAAACGATGAAGATCATCAGGATAAAGGTGCTGGAAATGTTGATAAACAGTTTGAGGGAGGAATCGGCCGAAAGAGAGGCAAAGACCATACCCAGCATTTGCCCATCCTCTCCGGAAGCGGGGATGCCCAGAGTGTAATGGGGGGAGGTGAGCAGGCCGGAGAAGTTGCCCATTTCAGAAAAACGGCCATCTTCCTCAATGGCTTTCACAGCATCCTGGGAGACCTGGGTCACATCCTCATGGGTATAGCATCCTTCACTTGTAGCGAAAAACAGCAGCTTGCCTTGACTATCGCAGACAAAGAGAATACCGCCCAGGTTTTCTGCCAGATTCACAATGCTGGCCCGGTACATATCGTTGTAGGTTTGCAGACTGAAGCTGGAACCGATCATGTTGGGAGCGGTCTGCATATAGGTGGTGGTGATGGAAGAGGCACGGCGGGCGGCAGAATTCAGGGCCGAATCCCGCTCTTCGGCGGCATAGCGGCTAATCTGGTAGATGAAGGCCCCGCCCAAGGCGGTAAAACTGAGCATGACCACCAGGGAGTAAATGATAAAGTTTTTCAGGAAAATACTTTTCAGGCCCTTCACATGCTCACCGCCCTTCCATCCTGGATTTCACCCTGGGAATGGTTAATTTTTTGTCTCGAATTTATAACCTACACCCCATACGGTTTTCAGTTCCCATTTGTCGCTGACACCCGACAGTTTTTCCCGCAGACGCTTGATGTGCACATCCACTGTGCGGGTGTCGCCGAAATAATCAAAGCCCCACACATCGTCCAGCAGCTGGGAACGGGTAAACACCCGGTTGGGGGAGGAGGCCAGGAAGTAAAGCAGTTCGATTTCCTTGGGAGGTATTTCCATCTTCTGGCCTTTGACCACGATGTTGTAGCTTTCCTTGTCGATGATCAGATTGTCGTATTCCAGTTTGGCCGGGGCGCCATCGTCGTCGAAGCGGCGCATCACCGCATGAATACGG
Source organism: Clostridiales bacterium (assembly GCA_019420045.1). GTDB lineage: Bacteria > Bacillota > Clostridia > Oscillospirales > Butyricicoccaceae > Pseudobutyricicoccus. The sequence continues at coordinate 1,234 of JAHZHY010000277.1, read as the reverse complement.
GCGATGACCTCCCGCATTTCAAAGGGTTTTGTGATATAGTCGTCGGCTCCCAGTTCCAGACCGGAGACCTTGTCGAAGGTTTCTCCCTTGGCGGTGAGCATAATCACCGGGGTTTTGGAAATGGCCCGGATCTCCTTGATTACCTGCCAGCCGTCCATCTGGGGCATCGTCACATCCAAAAGCACCAGATCCGGATGAATGCGCTTGAAGGCACGCAGGCCTTCGGCTCCGTCGGAGGCGCTTTCCACAGTGTAGCCTTCCTGCTCCAGATACAGGCGGAGAAGTTCTCTGATATTTCCATCGTCTTCGATGATCAGCAGTGTTTTTGCCATAAAAAAGGCTCCTTTCCCGCCGCCGGATGTTCCAGCGGGGATGAATTGGGTGAAGGGATAAAAAGAACCTCCCGAAAAATGGAAGGGTAGCATTTTCGCTTGATTTTATTATAATGTGTATCCCATTTGATTGCATTAACAAAATGTAAACTAATCTTTGGGAAATTGAGGCCTTAGAGGCCCTTTTCCCGGCGATGGACTTGCGGGGGAGAGGGAGAGCAGGTATAATCGGGAAGACAGAACCACAAAAAGGAGGGTTTGAGATGAAATGGATGATTGCATCCGATCTCCACGGGGCGGCAGGATTTGTGCGCCGTCTGCTGGAGCGTTTTGAACAGGAGGGAGCGGACAGGCTGCTTTTGCTGGGGGACATCCTCTCTCACGGTCCCCGCAACGATCTGCCCCCGGAATATGCTCCCAAGGAGGTCATCGCTCTTTTGACCCCTTATAAAGACCGGATCTTCTGCGTGCGGGGAAATTGCGACACCGAAGTGGATCAGATGGTGCTGCCTTTTCCCATCCTGGCCGACTATGCCGTTCTGAGCCAGGGAAACCGGCTGATTTACGCCACCCATGGCCATGTGTACAATCCCCAGAACCTGCCGCCGTTGCAGCCGGGAGATGTGCTGCTGATGGGGCATACCCATGTGCCCATGGACAAGGAAGAAAACGGGCTGCTGTTTTTGAATCCCGGCTCGGTGTCCATTCCCAAAGAACAAAGCCCTCACAGCTATATGATTTTGGAAGAGGGAAAATTGAGCTGGAAAGACCTGGACGGAAAAACCTATCAGAGCCGCAGTCTCTAAACAAAAAAATCCCCCGGATGGGGGATTTTTTGTTGTGGTATGGGTGAATTATACTATCAAGTGCAACAATTTAGGGAAATAAAAAGAAGTTCATAC
>JAHZHY010000276.1 GCA_019420045.1 Clostridiales bacterium | reverse complement strand
ACCTATTATAAAAACCAGGACCAGGGCCTGTATACCGGCGATTTCTATGCCGGGTTTGCCCAGGGGGACGGCCTGCTGAAATACGGCAACGGCGACCAGTACGAAGGGCAGTTTGCCGGCGGCCAGATGCACGGCAAGGGCACCTATACCTTCAAAAGCGGCGACCAGTATGTGGGCCAGCTGAACTATGGTACCTTCCAGGGGGAGGGAACCTACCTCTATGCCACCGGAGAGAAATACATCGGACAGTTTGAAAACAACAAATTCCACGGTTATGGCCGCTATTACGGCACCACCGGCAAGCTGGAGCGGGAGGGCTATTGGGAGCAGGGTTCCTTCAAGGGAGGAGCCCAGGCTGCCTAGCGCCCTTCCTGGCAGAGGCGGGTCCTTTCATCCCTTGTGATGCGGAAGAGGATGTGCTGGGTGTCCTGGAGCTTGTCCCCGTAGTGTACCGTTTTCCAGGGGGTCATTCCCACTCGCCGGGCCACATTCTGGGAGGGCAGGTTGTCGTGCTTGATGATGCTGTACAGCGCCGGGGCCGAAAGAACATCAAAGCCATAGTCCCGGCAGGCCCGGGCTGCCTCGGTGGCATAGCCCTGGTGCCAGTGGCGGCGCTCAAACAGATACCCGATCTCCAGAAAGGACAGCCCGTCCACTTCCTGGGGCACAAGGCCGCATTGGCCGATGACTTCCCCGGTTTCCAGAAGCTCCGCCGCCCATAGCCCTACTCCAAAACGGGCATAGCGGCGGAGGTTTCTTTCGATCCAGACCTGGATGTCCGGGATGGAAAAGGTGCGTTCATAGGCCCGCATGGCGATGGGGTCGCCCATGGTGCGCTGAAGGGCCGGGGCATCCTCCAGGGTGAGGGGGCGCAGACGCAGACGGGGCGTTAAAAGAGAAAAATTGCTGGACATGGAAAAAGACCTCTTTTCCGCCGGTTGATTTTATTCCGGCAATGGTTTATCCTAGTAAGAAGGGAATAGCCTGCTTTTTATTATGGACAATAGGAGAAATTTTGTCAAAGGGAAGACGGATACGATATGAATATTGATTTTGGCGCGAAATTCAAGAAATGCCGCAAGGACAAAGGCTTGAGCATTGCCATGCTGGCCGAGAAGGCCGGGGTCAGCCCCGGCATGATCAGCCAGATCGAGCGGAATACCACAGTGCCGTCCATTTATGTGTTCTGGAAGCTATGCAATGCTCTGGGGGAGAGCGTGGCTTCCTTCTTTGAGGAGGATAAGCAGAAGAACAAGGTCACATTGGTGCGGGCCGGGGAACACCGGACGGTGTCCGGTGCAGGAAACGAGTACGCCCTGCTCACCCCCGA
>JAHZHY010000275.1 GCA_019420045.1 Clostridiales bacterium | reverse complement strand
CTAGAGTATAGTGAATTGCCTTGCCATGTAAAATACATGGTTATAGCGAGCCGGAAGGAGGGTATTGCCTATGTCATCTGTCCCATGTCCCCATTGCGGCAGCCCGGTGAGGGTGCGGGGAAGCCGCTGGGAGTGTCCCTGGTGTGGTGATTTTGGAGATGTGTCTTCCCTCTCGCTGGCCGGAAAGACGGCGTTACAAAATGCGCTGCGCATCTCCCTGAAGCTGACGGTGCAGCCCCCGGAGGAACCTCCCTCCTTTTCCCGGCGGGAGCTTTTGCAGATGGTGGCCCGATGGGATTTTTCCGAAAATCCCCTGGCCTGCCGGGATCTGCTTCTTCTGGATTTTCCGGAGGTTCGCAGCCACTGGAGCCCGGAAGAGCTGGAAGAGATGGACACCATGGATCTGCTGGTGGGAACCGGTGAATTTGCTCCCGAGACCGCCCTGAAGATGGTCAAGCTGCTGCTGGACACGGCGGAAGATCATTTGCAGGAAGAAGAAGCCGCCCGGCAGTTTTTGGGCTGGGATATGGAGGATGTGCTGCAAAATGACCGGGTGCTTCCTCTGGTGGTAGAGCAGCTGGAATGGGACGACCGGTTCGGCCGGCAGCTGTTTCAAAGCGCCTATGTGGGCCGGGTACAGGAGGTCATTCTCCAGGCCTGCGGAGAAATGGGCAAAAAAGAGCTGCAACAAAAGCTGCTGGATCTGCTGGAACAAAACCCCTTCCCCCATGATCCTATTTCCTTGGAGTAAGTGGATTTTGATAGTGAATTCGAAAAACAAACAGGAGGTCATTGATTATGCGCAAGAATTTTGAAGCCAAACCCTGGACCTATCCCCAGCCGGTATTCATCCTGGCCAGCTACGATGAAAAGGGCGCCCCCGATGCCATGAACGCAGCCTGGGGCGGCATCAGCGGCGGCACAGAGCTGACCATGTGCATCGGTGCGCGGCATAAGACCACCGCCAACATTCTGGCCCGGAAGGCCTTCACCGTCAGCATGGCCACAGCAGAGCAGATGGTGGCCTGCGACTATGTGGGCATCGTCTCCGGCAACGACACGGCAGACAAGATGGAAAAGGCCGGTTGGCACACCACCAAGGCAGAGCATGTGGACGCCCCTCTTATCGATGAGCTGCCCATGGCTTTGGAGTGCCGTCTGGTGAGCTATGACCCGGAAAACGGCCATATGGTGGGCCAGATCGTCAACATCAGCGTGGATGAGGCCGTGCTGGACAGCGAGGGGAAAATCGACCCGGAAAAGCTCCAGCCCATCACCTTTGATCCGGTGCACAACACCTACCGCAAGCTGGGCGAAGTGGTAGGCCAGGCCTTCCAGGATGGGGCCAAGCTGAAGTAACCCTTTTGAAAAGACAGAAACCGGGCCGGAGAGCTGCTGAAAAAGCAAAGCTCTCCGGCCCTTTTTTGCACCTCTCAAGGGCGGGGTTCCCCCGCAGGCAAACATTCTTTGCCCGGTCGTATACAACCTACCGGAGCAAAGAAAAAATGGGAGCGGCGGCTCGCCGCCAGACCCTTGCAAAACCCCCTAAAGTGGTTTTTGTCACTTTTTCGACACGCTCATTCAGGAGATGGCCCAGCGGTAGTCAAACACCTTCCGGTAGTGATTGCCTTTGGCGGGCATCCCATGAAAACGCCGGGATGCCCGGCTGGCCTTCCGTTTCAGATAGTGCTGACCCATATTGCTGCTGGGGTATTTGATGTATACGCCGCTGTGCCACAGGCTTTTGCCCTGGAAATGATCGCTGAGGTACGGCGAACAGGCAAAATAGGGCAGATGGCCTATCCAATAAAGCAGCCGGTCTGTGTGCTTCTTTTTTTGAAAACGGCGATAGGCCCGATCTCTTCTCCCCTGTTTTCTGCCCTCAAAAGGGCGCTCATTCATTCTGCCAATCCCCTTCCCGGTGGAGAAGCTGCCGGTCTTTCTTTCGCTGATAGGCCTTTTTGCTGGGCACAATGCGGGTCACCGGGCACAGGCCCTGCCAGTCTCCCCGCTGCCTTTCCCAGAATTCCCGCTGCTTTTTCTTGCTTTGCTTTTTCAGTGGAACCATCCCCTGCATGGCGGCTTCTCTCCTTTCTTATGACAGTTTCGTGACATTTTCCCCCGATGGGTTGCATGGAAGCAAAAAATGAATTATAGTAGATACCTTCCCATAAACAAGAGCTGTTTTGCAGAACGGAGGGGATAACTTATGGCTCAGATCCGGTTTCCGGTGATCGATCCGGTGGCTACCGGCGCAAACATCACCCGGCTGCGGCAGGAGCGGGGACTGACCGTCCATGACCTTCAGCGGTTTTTCGGCTTTGATGCGCCCCAGGCCATCTACAAATGGCAAAAGGGACAAAGTCTGCCCAGCATCGACAACCTCTATGCCCTCAGCGCATTGTTTCAAGTTTCCATGAATGAGATTCTGGTCTCTTCTTCTCATATGATTTCCTTTGAGCAGCAGGATTTCCCCTGCTGCTCAAATCATTTTCCGGCCCCTTGGAGGGCGCAGGAGATATGGCAAAACTTCCCGGCCGCGTAGGCCCTTATCCGCCTGGGGACTTTGCTTTCTGTGCCAGAAAGCCGTGGAAAACAAAGTACCCGGCGACTTTCTCTGAAAAATAATATTCGGGGAAGCGTAGAAGCATAAATGGGATAAGCGGAATGGGGAAAAGCGTATTTGCAGCCATGGAATGGACGAGGAACAAAGGGAAGAACGATCCTAATTCCTCTTTGTTTGCTTTATGATCCATTGATCAAAGCAGCCAATTTTTCCATGATGCGCAGCATTATAGTTCATCTGCGCCTGAACCGGCCTTCCCGGTCGCATTGGTTTTGCCATACCTCCTGTGCCCTCCATCCGGGCACAGGTTTTTTTATTATCGATCGGTGTTTTTTTCCATGTAGTCGGTGAAAATGGTATCAAAGCTGTCATTGAGGTCAAAGGGCGGCGCATAGTCCACTTCTGTGTTTACAAGGCATTTGTCCATTTCCATGGAAAGGGCGTCGGCCTGCTTGCCGAACCGGGCTCCCAGAGCGCGGATCTTGTTCCGGTCGAAATCAATGGTGGTGACCTGTCTGGCGTCGCAGCGATACATCACCTGATTGCCTTCGCCGTTGAACCGATAGCCGCATCCGCCGTCGGGGATGGTCTTTTCGCTGCTGCGGAGGGAAGCCATCTTCCGAAAAACACGGCTCAGGGTCTGCCGCTGCCGGTTCAGCCCCACTTCGCTGTCCAGATCCAAAGGCAGTTTGCTCTTGGCTTCACGGATGGCCTGGCTGAGTGTTTCCCGCTCTTTCATCAGAAACAGGAGGAACTGGGCCAGT
>JAHZHY010000274.1:1502-2527 GCA_019420045.1 Clostridiales bacterium | reverse complement strand
AACAGAACCAAGGCCCGTTGTGTTCATTTAGGCAAAGAAAGTTCGGCTGTCCGGTCACCGGAGCAGCGTGACGCTGCACCCATACTGCGCTGCCGCGCCCGGTAACAGAACCAAGGCCCGTTGTGTTCATCCAGGCAAAGAAAGCACGGCTGTCCGGTCACCGGACCGCTGCCGCGCCCGGTAACAGAACCAAGGCCCGTTGTGTTCATTTAGGCAAAGAAAGTATGGCTGTCCGGCCACCGGACCGCTGCCGCGCCCGGCAACAGAACGAACTTAGGCACAATCAATGTGATGCTGCAATACCCGTAAGGCAAAAGTCCGGTCATCGGACCGTCAGGGAGACGGTAACGCTATCCCCTGTCAGCCAGCAGCCGATCTCCACAGGGGATGCGGTGGGATTCTGAAAGCGAAAATCCAGACTTCCATATTCCACCGCCGCATCCTGGCCCTCTCCGGCATAGGGCACCGGCAGCTGATGGGGATGCCGCTCCAGGATCTCCATGCCTCCCTGCTGGGCTGCCAGGAACAGGGTGGTGCTCACCTGGCACACGCCGCCTCCCACCTCCAGTACCTTCTCCCCATTCTCAAAGGCAATGGCCGGACGGTATCCCTTTTCCTCGGTACGCTCTCCCAGGGCTTCATTAAAGGAAAAGGAACCGCCTGCCGGAACCACCGCCCCGTGAACGGCCTGACAAGCCAGGCGCAGGTTTTCCATGCGCCCTTCGTCCCAATCGTGCAAGGCGGTGCTCACAGCAGCCAATTCCTGGGGTGCGGCTTTGTTTTCCGTTTTCTCCGGCGGCTGCGCCGGATCGGGGGCAGGTGTTTCCTCCGGGGTTTGCTGCTGGGTCTGTTCCTGGGAATTTTGGGCCGGATCATCCTTCTTTTCCTGGGCCTTGTCCTTTTCATTGCGGCCGCAGGCGGACAGCAATATGCTGCCCGCCAGAATCCCGGCCAACCATACACGCTTTCTCATCGTCCTTCCTCCCTTTTTCCCCAGTATGGGCGGAAGGAAGGAAACTATGCGC
>JAHZHY010000274.1:0-1492 GCA_019420045.1 Clostridiales bacterium | reverse complement strand
TTTCCAGCCCGGCCTTCTGCAAAAGGCCCAGGAAGGTATCATTGCCACCCTGACGGGTGTAGGCCAGATACTGGTCAAAGGCAGCCTGCCAGCCCTTTTCTTCCATGAGACGGAAGATCTGAAGGGCCACCGACTGGGCCAGACAGTAGTCAATATAATAGAAGGGATCGGTGTAGATGTGGATCTGCCGCTGCCAGGCCGCGCCGTCAGCATAGAAGGGCACCGACTCAAAATCCAGCCAGGGGCGGTACTTTTTGTCCAGAGCAGCCCACTGGGCGTTGCGCTCCTCCGGGGTCATATCCGGGTTTTCATAGACGATGTGCTGGAACTCATCCACCTGACAGCCGTAGGGCAGGAAGGACAAAGTGCCGCCCAGATGAATGGCCCGGGCCTTGTCGGCCTCCTTTCCATAAAACCCTTCCAGATAGGGCCAGCACAAAAACTCCATGGACATGGAATGGACTTCGCAGCCTTCCAATGTGGGCATGGCGCACTCCATCAGCCGGGTTTTGTCCGATGCCATGAAGGCGGCCAGAGCATGACCTCCCTCGTGAGTAAAGACTTCCACATCGTGGGAAGTGCCATTGAAATTGGCAAAGATGAAAGGAGCCTTGTAAGATGCCAGATAGCTGCAATAGCCGCCGGTCATCTTGCCCTTTTTGGCAATCAGATCAAACAGGTGCATGCTGTCCATCTTGTCGATGAAGTCCTTTGTCAGCGGGGACATCTTCCGGTACATCTCAATACCGGTGTGGTAGGTGTCCTCAAAGGTGCCCTGGGGATGAGGGTTTCCTCCCTGGCATACCACCGGATCATCATAGAACTTGAAGTCCGGCAGATGGAGCCGCTTCTGCTGCTCTTTTTTCATCTCGCAGACGATGGGCACGATCTCCCGCACCACTTCTTCCCGGAACACGGCCACATCCTTTTTGGTATAGCAGTTGCGGCCCATGCGCAGGTAGCCCAGCTCCACAAAATTCTCAAAACCCAGCTTTTTGGCGATGGCAGTGCGTTTTTTCACCAGCTCGTCATAGATCCGGTCGAATTCCGCCTTGTGTTCCCGGTAGAAATTCCCTTCGGCGGTGTAGGCCTCTTTCCGCACCTCCCGCTGGGGGTCTTCCTTATAAACACCCAGCTGAGACAGGTTGCACACCTTTCCCTGAAATTCGATCTGGGCGCTGCCCTGGAGCTTCTGGTAATCCATCACCAGCTTGTTTTCCTCTTCCAGCTCTCCCAGTACGGCCGGGGAAATAGTCTGGGCATCCATCTGGATGTTTTTGAAAAACACCGGGGGAAATTCCTTCCGCAGCTCGTTGAGGAAGGGAGAAGCCAGCACGGCCCGGTAGAAATCGGTGACCTTTTCCCCAAAGGCCGGGCCTTCCTGGGCATAAAATTCCTCTTCTGCGGTGTAGAAGGGGTCTTCGGTGTCGATGGTATGGCGAATGGAGCTGAGGCTCATCATGGTGCTGGCCGGCTCATAGGTACGGGTGTG
>JAHZHY010000273.1 GCA_019420045.1 Clostridiales bacterium | reverse complement strand
CTGGGGAAGCGGAGAAACAGTATTGGCAGAGCCGACGGGAAGCAGAATATGAAAAGGCACTGGATCTGTTGAAACAGCAAGAATTTTTGTATCCCTGCTTTTGCACCCGGGCAGAACTGCACGCCGCTGAGGCCCCTCACGCCTCCGATGGACAGGTGATTTACAGTGGCCGTTGTCGGGAGTTGACGATGGAGGAGCGGCAGGAGAAAGGAAAGCACCGCCGCCCGGCCATTCGCATCCGCGTGCCGGATGAAGTGATTTCTTTCACCGACGGATGCCGGGGGATATACAAAGAAAACCTGTCTCAGGACTGTGGGGACTTTATCCTGCGGCGCTCCGATGGGGTCTTTGCCTATCAGCTGGCGGTGACCTGGGACGATGGAGTCATGGGAGTGAATCAGGTGGTGCGGGGCAGTGATCTTCTTTCTTCCACTCCCCGGCAGATCTGGCTTCAGCGGTTGTGGGGCTTTCCTCAGCCCCAGTATTATCATGTGCCCCTGCTCCTGGCCCCCGATGGCCGCCGCCTGTCCAAACGGGATGGAGATCTGGATCTGGGAGCTTTGCGCAGTAGGATCGGGCCGGAAGAGTTGGTGGGAAAATTGGCATTCTGGGCGGGAATTTTGCCCAAAGAAGAAGCGGTTACACCCGGGGAACTTGTTTCCCTGTTTGATTGGGAAAAGGTGAAAAAACAGGATATTTTGCTGGATGCCCCCATGCTGGATTTTTAACATAAAAAAGCCGCCTGAAAAGGCGGCTTTTTTCATAGGATTATTGCAAGGCCAGAATCAGTCGTTGCCGGTGGTGGGAGCAGCGCATGGCCAGGCACAGATGGCGGTTGAGTTTGCGGCACAGAGAAAGCAGGCGGCGGCTTCGGAAACTGTCTGGCGCAGGGAGGCCAGGCAGAAGCCACAGGTTTCCCCATAGCTGGTAGAGCCGGATGAGCCCATGATGCCACAGGGTCAGCAGTCGATAAGCGAACAGTTGGAGAGTGTGTTTCATTGCAGGAGTCCTCTTTCTTGTGGTTTCCGTAAGTGATGCGATCCCGATGCTCCTATTATACATGGGATGCATGGAGGAAGGTGTCGAATTTTCGGGAGAAAAAAAGATTTTCTATTTTTGTTGCCGAAGAGGGAGGAAGAGGGGAGAAAAAGAAAAAAGAAGCGCTGTTTTCAAAAAACATACGCTTCTTTTATGTTTTTTTGGCTGCGGGGCGCGGCACAGCCGCCTGCGCCCGCCCGTTGGCAGCGCCCCCGCAAAGGATATGGTATCACAGATCAGGGGGCGGAAACCGTCGCAGCAGGGCGTTTTTTATTCCAGGTTGAGTTTGCGGGACAGAATGTGATTTGTGATGAAAAAGAATCCGGCCAGGAAAAAGATTTCCAGGGCGATGCTCAGCAGCAGTGCTACATGAATGGCCCAGTCATCGGATACGGGGAAAATCCACTGAGCAGCCAGGTTCCCCAGTACACCCAGAAGGATCTGGACCAGGAAATTCAAGGCCAGGAAGGCGCCGAAGGAGGTGAGCAGCCGTTTGTTGGCGCTCAGCTGTCCCAAGGCCATGCTGGCATAGAGCATCATGGTAAAGGCCAGCACGCCGAGGGCAGCGAACAGGAAAAACTCTATGCAGGCTGTGAGAATCTGGACATTCAGGCTGCCCCGGCGGATGAGGGTGCCGATGGCCTTAAAAAAGTCTCCCAGCATTCCTTTTTCATAGGCCAGGATGACAAAGGCCAGGATGGCGGCAATGCTGCTGAAAATGTACCACACCAGAGAAGTAAGGGACTTACAGCAGATGTGCTGCCAGGGTTTCACCGGCAAGGTCATGGACAGATACCCTTCTTCGCCCAGCAGGTTTTTGTAAAACCGTTGGAGGGAGACCACCAGAGTGAGGATAAACACCGCCATGAGCAAAAGGCCGAACAGGGATGAGATCACCACCTGGAAAATTCCCAAAAAGAAGGAATTGGAGAAATCCTTGTTAAAGACAAAGAGCCGGGTAAGAAAAGCAGTGATGAGCAGGGCTCCATAGATGGGCAGAAAGGTGCGCCCGGTGGACTTGAATTCGTATTTCAGCAATTTTCTCAGCATTTGTATACCTCCCGGAACAACGCATCCACCGATTTTCCATTTTTCTCCCGGATCTCGTCCACCGAGGACACCAGAGCTATCCGGCCTTCGGAAAGGAAGATCACATCGTCCAACACTTTTTCGATGTCGGCGATCAGATGAGTGGAAAGGATGATGCTGGCTTGTTCATCGTAATTTGTGATGATGGTATTGAGGATATAATCCCGGGCCGCCGGGTCCACGCCGCCGATGGGTTCATCCAGCAGATAAAGCTGGGCTCTGCGGCTCATCACCAGAATCAGCTGCACCTTTTCTTTGGTGCCCTTGGACAAAGACTTCAGCCGCTGGCTTTCGTCGATGTCCAGGCGGCGGAGCATATCCCGGGCTCGGTTGGCGTCAAAATTCTGATAGAAGTCGGAAAAATATCCGATGATGTCCGATACCCGCATCCAGTCATTGAGATAGTTTTTATCCGGCAGATAGGACACCGCCAGATGGCTTTCCACTCCCGGCTTTTTGCCGCACACCAGTATTTCGCCGGCGGTGGGAGTCAGAAGACCGTTGGCCAGCTTGATCAAAGTGCTCTTTCCACTGCCGTTGGGCCCCAGAAGCCCCACGATCCGGCCGGGAGAGATGGTCAGGTCCACATTGGACAGCGCCGGTTTTTCGCCATAGGATTTGGTCAGATTACGGCATTCCAGTAAAGCGTTCATCAGTTTCTTCCCTCCACATGAAGTTGTAATTGCTCCAAAGCCTGCTGGGGAGTGAATCCCAAACCGGTCATGCTTTGGATGAAGTTTTCCAGGATACCCTGGCACAGCTGCCGTCGAAGGCGCTGGATGGCTTCGCCATCTTCTGTGACAAAGCGGCCTGCTGTGCGCTGGGTGAAAAGCAGCCCATCGGTTTCCAGCTCAGCCAGGGCTTTCTGCATGGTATTGGGGTTGACCGCCGCCTGGGCTGCCAGTTCCCGCACCGAGGGCAGCTTGCTGCCTGGGGGATAGGCGCCGGAGAGGATCAGCCGCTTTATCTGCTCCACCAGCTGGGCATAGATGGGGCGGTCGCTGTCAAATTGCCATGCCATAGGCTCACACTCCTTTTGTACTATTGTATTAAGAACATAGTACAATAATACAGTTGTCTATTCGCTTTGTCAAGGGGGAATTGCAAAAAAGAAAAAGCCGCCTGACGGCGGCTGAAAAGTAGGCTTTTGGCAGAAAATCAAAAGAAATCCTTCCAGGCCAGAGAATTGCCTGGTTCCACGATCAAGAATTGTTCATCCCACTGGCCGGATACCAGCTTCTCCAATATACGGATACTGCCCGGAACATGGCGTACGGCACATTGGGTCAGATCGGCATCCCGCTGGACCTGGCGCAGGTGGGCCGGAGCATAACTGTCATAGGTTCCGGTGTCGATGATATCAATATGGGTGAAAGGATCAAACCATTGATGGAAAAGGGCGCGGCCCTGGGCTTCTCCACGGCTCTGGCAAAGGCGCTGTTCCATACTTTCCAAGGAAATCTCTCCGGCATCCGGTTCCCGGAAATAAAAATGGCCGGTTTGCTTCAGGTTGGAGACCCTTCGGTCATCGGTGTGAAGCAGCAGGGTGATGCAGTCATCTACGCAGGGGATCACAATGCGCTGTTGGGCTGTCAGATTTCCCCAGGAGCCGCCGCAAAAGCCCATGGCAACCAAAACGGTATCCACCGCGGGGTCCAGTGCGCTCAGTGTTTCTTGGATTTGACGGCGCATTTCCTTGGGATCTGCATGGTATTTTCGGTCTAGCCAAATCACCGGATGGCTGGTGTGCATTTTTTTCTGGGCGGCCGTCACATCTTTGGTCAGGGAAGAACAGGCCAGTAAAACAGCGTTCAAGAAAAATTCCTCCTTTGCAAAAGGAAAGACCGCCGGAGAAAATCCGGCGGCCCCCAAAGGAAGTGTAGCACTGGGAAAAAGGCGTGTCAAGGGAGAGGGAAAATCAAAAAGCGATGGTGGTGTCCGGGGTGTGGGGGTTGGAGAGAACACTCATAGGCAGACGGTCCAGCCAATCTTCTCCCCATTTTTTCCGGGCTTCCAACACCAGTTCGGTTCCCACAGCGGTGAGTTCACGGCGGGTCTTATCCTCGCTGGCGGTCAGAGAGGGAGCGGCACCGGAATAATAACCGCCGCAGGAACGGGGCGAGCGGCCATAGCGCTGGGCAAAAGCCGAAATGTCCGCCGCTGTCACGCTGCCTCCCTGGCGGTAGACTTCCTCCAGAATGGCGGCCCGGCGCACTTCACCCACTGTGGCGGTGACCGGCTGGCTTTGCTCTTCCCGCTCCAATGCCTGAATCAATCCGTTCACCTGGCCCTGGATCTCTTTCAACTGATGCAGAATTTCTTTGGTTGTCATGGTGTATTCTCCTTTTGCAATTCGTAGTAAAATTCGTTCTTCGAAATTGATCATGAATGCAGTATAGCAGAAGAGAAGTTGTTTGTCAATTTCGTGATGCGATAAAAATAACGAAGATCTGCAAGGGGTGCATCCAGGGGAAACTTGACGGAAAACTTACAATGTTTTTATAATAGAATTGGATGAAAAAACGAAAGGAGAGGTGCTTTGTGACAAGGAAAGGGCAAAGCAAAGAGCGTCTCAGGAAGGAGGGGCGCTATGAGTGAGGGAAAATGGGATCTCAGGGGATATCTGGGGGACAGGGAGTTTTATAAAAATGTGGTGCGCATCGCCGTGCCGGTCTCCTTGCAGCAGTTGATCACTGTGGGGATCAATCTGATGGACACCATCATGCTCAGCAGCATGGGGGATGCCCAGCTTTCGGCCTCGGCCCTGGCCGGGCAGTTTATCAACCTATTTCAGATCTTTTGCATGGGCATCGGTATGGGAGCTTCTGTGCTCACTTCCCGTTTCTGGGGGATGCAGGACAAGGAGGGACTGCGCAAAGCCATCACCATCATGCTTCGCATCTGTCTGGCCTTTGCCGCGGTGTTTACCCTGGCCACTTTGATCAGTCCCCAGATGGTCATGCGAATCTATACTTCCGAAAAGGTAACGGTGGATTACGGCGTGCTCTATCTCCGCTGGCTGCTGCCCACTTATTTCTGTATGGGCCTGTCTTTGACTTGTACCATCGTTCTGCGCAGTGTCAGCCAAGTAAAGCTGCCGCTGTTCTGCTCCATTCTGGCCTTCTTTATCAACATCTTCTTTAACTGGGTGTTTATTTTCGGCCATTTGGGTGCGCCCCGGATGGAGATTGCCGGCGCCGCGCTGGGTACGCTGATTTCCCGGGTCTTTGAGCTGGTGTTTATCTGCGGTTATTTCTTTTTCCGGGATCAGAAAATCGGCTATCGCACCGGGCATTTGTTTATGAAGTGCCGGGATCTTCTGAGTGAATATCTGCGCATCAGTATCCCTGTTCTGGTCAGTGACGGCCTGCTGGCTTTGGGAAATAACGCTGTGGCCATGATCACCGGACGGCTTGGCACTGCTTTTGTGGCGGCCAATTCGGTGACCACCGTGGTGCAGCAGCTCAGCTCGGTGCTGACCCAGGGCATTTCCAATGCCAGCGGCATCATTACCGGCCATACCATGGGCCGGGGAGAATATGACAAGGCGCAGCGGCAGGGCTATACCTTCCTGGGATTGGGATTCCTTGTGGGATGCCTGGCGGCCCTGGTGATTTTGCTGCTGCGCGGCCCCATCATCAACTATTACCAGGTGACGCCCCAGGCCAAAGAGATCGCCTGGAGCCTGATGGATGCCATCAGCTTTATCATTGTTTTCCAGGCCATGAACTCCATTCTCACCAAAGGCGTGCTGCGGGCCGGGGGAGATACCAAGTTTTTGATGGTGGGCGACATCCTCTTTCTGTGGGTGGCTTCCATCCCCTTGGGATATCTGGCCGGCTTGGTGTTCCACTGGTCGCCTTTCTGGATCTATACCATGCTGAAAATCGATCAGATCATCAAATGCGTCTGGTGCGTCTTCCGGCTGCGGAGCCGAAAATGGATCAAAGTGATCCATGGAACCAAAGGGTAAGAGATCCCCTGTTTTGCAAAAAGCCCTCTTGCGGCAGTAGCTGCAAGAGGGCTTTTTTGTGGGGCAAAAGATGTTATTCGGTACGCAAAGCGGCCACGGGATCTTTTTTTGCCGCATTTTTGGCAGGGAGCAGACCGCCCAGCATGGTGATCAGAATGCTGAGCAGAACCAAGAAACCGCCGTAGGTTACGGGCAAAGCCACGGTGAGAGAGGATGCATCCAGCAAACTCTGCAAGATGGCGTTGATGGGTATGGTGAGCAAAGCAGAGACCAGAACCCCCAGTGCTCCGGCCAGGCAGCCGATGATGAAGGTCTCGGCATTGAATACCTGGGAGATATTCCTTTTGGAAGCGCCCATGGCCCGGAGAATACCGATCTCCTTGGTGCGCTCCATGACGGAAATGTGGGTGATGATGCCGATCATAATGCAGGACACCACCAGGGATACTGCCACAAAAGCGATGAGCACATAGGAAATAATGTCCACAATGGAAGTGAGGGATTGGGTCATCAATTCCACATAATCGGTGTAGGTGATCTGGTTTTCCTCGCTGGCTTCTTTGTTGTAGTCGGCGATGCACTGGGACACCGACTCTTTGTCCTCAAAACTGTCGGTGTAGATGCTGATGGAAGAGGGGGCATCGTAGCTGACCTTTCCGAAGCTCTCCATATTCTCTTCATATGAGGCTCCGGCGATGGTTTCATCGTAGATGGATAGCAGAATACCCGGGTCTGGTGAATCGGACAGCCATAGATCCAGGGCCTGAGCCAGAGCTGCTTCATCGGCACTTCCCATAGAGGAGCCCATGGAACCATTCCCCTGGGAAAGCTGACTGGGGTCTCCGGGAAACTTCACCGCAGTTTGCTCCTGAGACAGGGAGTACTGAATCATCTGGAACATGGCGGCTTTGTCCGACACTCCCATGGACGAAAGATAGGCTTTGGCGTCCTCTATTTTTTCCTCCTGGCTGGGTGCTTCAAATTCC
>JAHZHY010000272.1 GCA_019420045.1 Clostridiales bacterium | reverse complement strand
AGGAATTATGGCAACTCGAGCTTAACTCCTGTTGCACTTAGTTTGACAATTCACTGTATGATCTGAGAAATCAGTGGATGGAAGCCACCGGTTCCGGTTCGGGAAGAGGTGCATCCTCCCGGGGCATTTTCCGGCGCACCCAGAAATAGCAGCCCAGATGGGCCAGGGCGGTGATGAACCAGGACACCGGGTAGGAGACATAGAGCATGGACAAGGTGCGGTTTGCAGCAAAAAGGGTGAAGATCCACAAAATACGCAGGCCGCAGGCGCCGGTGAGGGAGACGATCATGGGCAGAATGGAATAGCCCATGCCCCGCATGACGCCGGCCATCACATCCATGATGCCGCAGAGGAAATAGAGGGTGGCCACAAAGCGCATCCGCATGGTGCCATAGGCGATCACCTGAGGATCGCTGGAATAGATGCCCAGAAGCTGGTTGTGCAGCAGCACGGCGGTAAGGCCCAGCCCCAGGCCCACAGCGGTGACCAGGGCCAGGCACAGACGCATCACCCGGCTGATCCGGTGATACTGACGGGCGCCGTAGTTCTGGCTGGTAAAGCTGAGGGCGGTCTGATAAATGGCGTTCATGCCGTTATAGACAAAGCCTTCGATGTTGCTGGCAGCGGTGTTGCCCGCCATGGCCACCGAGCCGAAGGAGTTGACGGAGGACTGGATGAGCACATTGGAGATGGAGAAGATACATCCTTGCAGTCCGGCAGGCAGGCCCACCCGGACGATCTGCCACATTTTGTCCTTGTAGATATGCAGCTTGTGCAGGTCCAGATGGCAGGGACCTTCCATCCGCATCAGGCACAGAAGGATCAGACCGGCGGAAACCACCTGGGAGATGACGGTGGCCAAAGCGACGCCGTCCACATCCATGCCGCAGACGATGACGAAAAACAGATTGAGCACCACATTGATCAGTCCGGCTACAATGAGGAAATAAAGGGGACGCTTGGTGTCGCCCACTGAACGGAGAATGGCGGCGCCAAAGTTATAGAGCATGACTACCGGCATACCGCAGAAATAGATGCGCATATAGGTGGCAGACATGTTGATCACATCTTCGGGGGTGCCCATCAGTTCCAGCAGAGGCCGGGCTAACAGCACGCCCACGGCGATCAGGACCACGCCGCACAGCAGACTGAGGAGCACCGAGGTGTGTACCGCCTGGCTCACCTGTTCTTTTTCACCAGCGCCATAATAGCGGGCCACCAATACATTGGCGCCCACCGAAAGACCGATGAACACATTGATGATCAGGTTGATCAAAGCGCCGGTGGAACCCACGGCGGCCAGGGCCTGGCTGCCGGCGAAGCGGCCTACCACCACGATGTCTGCCGCGTTGAAGAGAAGCTGCAGGATGCCGGAGAGCATCAGTGGGAAGGCGAAGATCAGGATTTTACCCAGGAGCGGGCCGCGGCACATATCCACTTCATAGCTGCGTTTTGCCATAATCGATCCCCTTTCTTTGGGGCGTCCCGGGGCAAAAGCAGCGGGGCGCGAACCGTAAAAATTTTATGATGAAAGCATTATAGCACGGTAAGGCCCAGGGGGCAACCGGCAGAAACAGGGTGAAAGGGTGAGAAAATCCCCCGTCCCCCTTTACGAAAAGGGGGCAAATCGGTATAATATTCCTTACGAAGTCCCCTCCGCCCCCAGGAGGAAACGGACATGATCTATGGGGAGAAATGGCGGTTTTATTATGAAATTAGGCATCGTGGGCCTGCCCAATGTGGGCAAGAGCACCCTTTTTAACGCACTGACCAACCTGAAGGCCCAGTCGGCCAACTATCCCTTCTGCACCATCGATCCCAATGTGGGCATCGTCAATGTGCCCGACAAACGGCTGGATGCGCTGGCAGAAATTTATCATCCCAAAAAAATTACTCCGGCCATCCTGGAATTTGTGGATATTGCCGGTTTGGTCAAAGGCGCTTCCAAAGGCGAGGGCCTGGGAAACAAATTCCTCTCCCACATCCGTCAGGTGGATGTGATCGTTCATGTGGTACGCTGCTTTGAAGACAGCAACATCATCCATGTGGATGGCAGCGTGGACCCAGTGAGGGATATCGGCACCATCAATCTGGAGCTGGTGCTCTCCGACATCGAAGTGCTGGACCGGCGGATCGACAAGGCCCAGAAGGCCCTGAAGGGGGACAAGAAGTTCGCCCACGAGGTGGAAGTGCTCACCCGGCTGCGCCAGCACCTGGAAGAGGGCAACACCGCCCGCACCTTTGAATGTGACGAAGAGGAGCGGGAGATCATCGAGGGCAGCGATCTTCTGTCCTATAAGCCGGTGATTTATGCCGCTAACATGGACGAAAGCGACATCGCCGGGGACTATCGGAACAATCCTTTGTTCCAGGCGGTGGAGAAATACGCCGCTACTGAAAACAGCAAAGTGCTGCCGGTGTGCGCCCGGCTGGAAAGCGAAATTTCCGAAATGTCTGCCGAGGACAAAGCCATGTTCCTCACCGAACTGGGCTTTGAGGAATCGGGCCTGGATCGCCTGATCCGGGAGTGCTACGATCAGCTGGGCCTGATCTCTTACCTGACAGCGGGCGAGCCGGAAGTGCGGGCCTGGACCATCACCAAAGGCACCAAGGCCCCCCAGGCTGCCGGCAAGATCCACACCGATTTCGAGCGTGGCTTTATCCGGGCCGAAGTGGTATCCTATGAAAAGCTGATGGAATGCGGTTCTTTTGCCGCTGCCAAGGAAAAGGGCCTGGTGCGCTCGGAAGGCAAGGATTATGTGATGCAGGATGGGGATGTGGTCCTCTTCCGGTTCAATGTGTAATCCAAAAGGGGAGAAGGGAGCACGGTATTATGCCCTGGATGTGCTGCGGGGGCTTTCCATCGTTCTGATGGTGTTCTACCACTGGGGTTACGATCTGGTGCTCTATGGCCTGATCCCCGCCTGGGTGCTGTATAATCCCTTGCTGGATGCCTTGCAGCTTTTGTTTGCTTCGGTGTTTGTGTCCATATCCGGGGCGTCCAGCACCTTTTCCCACAGCAATGTACGCCGGGGTCTGCGGATTTTGGCCTGTGCTTTGGCGGTGAGCGCCGTCACATTTTGGTTTGATCCTCAGGAGGCCATCCGGTTTGGCATTCTCCATTTCCTGGGGACGGCAGCGCTGCTCTATGCTCTGCTGGCTCCGGTGCTGCGCCGGTTTCCCCCAAATCCGGTGCTGAGCCTTGTGCTGTTTTTCCTGA
>JAHZHY010000271.1 GCA_019420045.1 Clostridiales bacterium | reverse complement strand
CTTCAGCTTGACAACTTCCTTCTTGGGAAGCAGGTTGAAAGTGCCGTCCTCTTCCATCTTCTTCAGCTGATTCAGACGGTCGATACGGCGACGCATGGTCTTGAAGTTTGTCAGCATGCCGCCCAGCCAACGGGCGTTCACATAGAACTGGCCGCAGCGCTCGGCTTCTTCCTTCACGGCTTCCTGAGCCTGCTTCTTGGTGCCAACGAAGAGGACGCTGTCCCCAGCGGCGGCCACATCACGGACAAAGAAATAAGCCTCTTCCAGCTTTTTCACTGTCTTCTGCAGGTCGATGATATAGATGCCGTTTCTCTCGGTGAAGATGTACTGCGCCATCTTGGGGTTCCATCTTCTTGTCTGGTGGCCGAAATGGACGCCGGCTTCCAGAAGCTGCTTCATAGAAATTACTGCCATTTTCAATTTCCTCCTTTTGGTTTGCCCTCCATTGCGCTCCCTTCGGCGCGGCCCCGCAGGGCACCGGGCGCCGGAGACGCAATGTGCGTTTTAGCCTTACTAGGATATCACAAAGATACCAGAATTGCAAGAAAATTTTTCATTTTTCCCTAGAACCTACGGCGATGGGTGCTGCGGCGGGACGGCGGCAGCGGCGGCAGAGCCGGCAGGCGGCGCACCAGGATGATGTCGTCGCCGATCTTCTCCACATTCTCCCAGGGGATGCAGGCGTCCTCTTCCCGGCCCAGCAGACCGAAAAGACGGGCCCTTCCCGGGGTGAAAAAAGAGCGGATCCGGCCGGTTTCCAGATCGATCTCGGCGTCGTAGATATAGCCCAGCCGGGCGCCGCTCTGAAGGTCGATGACTTCCTTGTCCCCCAGGTCGAACAAACGGCAGCTTTTTTCCATCCTTCTCCCCCCTTCCCTGCATCTTACGCAGAAAAGGAGAAACTTATTCCCGGTCCCGTGTCGCCAGCGTGCCGCTGGACCCATAACTTTCTTTGCCTTTCTGCATCGGGCCTGCCTAGCGCGGGAGCGCAGTATGGGAGCGGAGGCACTCCGCCAAGTGCAGAAAAGGCTCCCCGAGGGGAGCCTTTTTGTTCCATGCTGCCAGGATTGCACCCAGGGTCCGGTGTCCGGACCACGCAGTCGGGAATGGATTATGTGGGGTCGTTTTCGTCCTTTTTCTCTGCCTGGTCCTGTTTCATGGCGGCCCGCCGGGCCTTCTCCTGCTCTCCGGCCGAGGGCAGCTTGGATTTCGCCGGAGCCTTGGCTGTGGTCTTGGCAGCCGTTTTGGTTCCGGTCTTTGCGGTGGTCTTTGCGGTGGTTCTGGCAGCCGTTTTGGTTCCGGTCTTGGTCTTGGCCGCAGCCGCTTCTCTCTGGGCCTTGGCTTCGGCGGCCGTTTTCCCGGTGCCTTGCAGATCATAAATCAAGCAGGCATAGCAGCCCAGAGCAAAGAACAGGGGCAGCAGATTGGCCTTTTTCCCCCGGACCTCCCGCACCGTCCGCTGGCCCCAGGAGGTCTTGAGCTTCTTGTTGCCGTCCTCATCGTGGCGGATGGTGCCGTCTTTATTATATTTATAGGTGATGTCGGTGATGTACTTTTCCTTGCGCACCACCACATTGTCCTGCTCATACAGATCGGCGGTTTTCACAAATCCCGCTCCCAGCAGCACCAGAAGCACCAGGCTCACCCACAGAAAGCTGGGCATGGGCAGCTTCTTCGCCCGCCGCCACACCAGACGAAGGATGACGCAAAGAAGCAGCACCGGCAGCAGCACAAAAGAAAGCTGGATAAAAGCGCCATACCCCAGAGTCAACAGCGCCATCAGCAGGGAGATGAACAGGCTTCCCCAGATGGAAAGGGGCGCTTTCTGTTTTCCGGCCCCCAGCGCCATCAGCCGGACGGCGCACAGCACCAGGTTGGCCGCCAGCACCACCTGGCCGCACAGCGCCAGAATGCCCACAGGCCCCGGCCATACCCGCAGTTTCAGCCATTCCAGAAGGCCGGAAAAATACGCCTGAGGCTGGGAAAGGATGCCGCTCATGCGGAAAGGTACGGCGGAATAGCGGAAGGCCAGAGCAACCATAAACGCAGTCAGCAGCAGAATGCTCACCAGGTAATAGGGCGTCA
>JAHZHY010000027.1 GCA_019420045.1 Clostridiales bacterium | reverse complement strand
ATCCTGATGTGAAGACCCAGAGCTTTTTGGTGGATGCGGCCAGTATGTTCTTTGTGAAAGATCCCGGCCGGTTCCAGGTGGTGGTGACTTCCAACCTCTTCGGCGACATTCTCACCGATCTGGGCGCCGCCATCTCCGGTGGCATGGGCCTGGCCGCAGGGGCCAACCTGAACCCGGAGAAAAAATACCCCTCTATGTTCGAGCCCATCCACGGCAGCGCCCCGGATATCGCCGGAAAAGGCATTGCAAACCCTCTGGCCGCCATCTGGAGCGTCAGCCAGATGCTGGACTTTTTCGGCAAACCCCAGTGGGGAGAAAAAGTGCTCAATGCCATTGAGAAACTGCTGGAAGAGGGCAAATGCCTCACCCCGGATATGGGCGGCACCGCCACCACATCCCAGGTCACCGACCGGCTGCTGGAACTTTTGTAACCACTCAAACCATCCCCGAAAGGAGATCTATTTTTGCGTTTTACCCCTCGTTTTATGGCGAAAGCCGCCCTTTTGGCCGCCCTGGCCGCCTTTTTGATGACCCTGGAGATCCCTCTGCCCTTTGCCCCCAGTTTTTATCAGATCGATCTCAGCGAAGTGCCGGTGCTCCTGGGTGGATTTGCCCTGGGGCCTTTGGCCGCTCTGTGCATTGAACTGCTGAAAAATCTGCTGTATCTTTTGTTCAAAGGCACCATCACCGCCGGTGTGGGAGAATTGGCCAATTTCCTCATCGGTCTATCCCTGGTGCTGCCGGCCTCTTTGTTCTATCGGAAGAAAAAAAGCCGGACAGGAGCTTTGTGGGGACTTTTGTGCGGCACTCTGGCCATGACCATTGCAGGCGTGGCCATCAACTATTTTGTGCTGCTGCCCGCCTACTCTGTCTTCATGGGCATCCCCCTTTCCGCTTTGGTGGATATGGGAAGCGCGGTGAACAGTTCCATCACCTCTGTGGGGACTTTGGTCATTTTCGCCACCCTGCCTTTCAACTTGCTGAAAGGCGCTCTGTCCTCCCTTATCACCCTGCTGCTTTATAAGCGGCTATCTCCGCTGCTCCACCGGTAAAGCAAGACAAAAGAAACGAAACGAAAGATTGACATTTTCTTAACATTTGTAACCTGTGGCCTGTTGCCTTTTCCCTTTGACCAGTGGTATAATGGCAAAAGACGATGGCGCGGGGACTTGGCCCCCTTGAGAGAAACAGTACTTGGCTGCGGCGTCCGCCCGGCCGAAAGAAGGAGGAAACAGCATCATGATCGATTATTCCAAGATCGTTCCCCAGCGGGTTGCCACTCTGAAGCCCTCTGGCATCCGCAAATTCTTTGATGTGGCGGCCACCATGGAAGATGTGGTCTCCCTGGGCGTGGGCGAGCCCGATTTCGTCACCCCGGAACACATCCGCAATGCCGGTATCAAGAGCATCCTGGACGGCAAAACCGCCTACACCGCAAACTACGGCCTGATCGAACTGCGCCGGGGCATTTCCGAATACCTGGAAAAGCGCTTTGACCTTTCCTATCATCCGGAAAAAGAAGTGCTGGTCACCGTTGGCGGCAGCGAAGCCATCGACCTGTGCATGAGCGCCCTGATCGATGACGGCGACGAAGTGTTGCTGCCCGAGCCCCTTTTCGTCAGCTATGCGCCTCTGGCCATCGCCCAGCATGGCGTGCCGGTGGTCATTGAAACCAAGGAAGAGGATTCCTTCAAACTGACTCCCCAGGCTCTGAAGGCCGCCATCACTCCCAAGACCAAGCTGCTGGTGTTCTCCTACCCCAACAACCCCACCGGCGCCATCATGACCAAGGAGGAGATGGAAGAGATCGCCGCCATTCTGCGGGATACCAACATCGTGGTCATCTCCGATGAGATCTATGCCGAACTGACATATGGCCGCCATCATGTGTCCATTGCCACTCTGCCCGGTATGCGGGAGCGCACTGTGGTGGTCAGCGGCTTCTCCAAGGCCTTTGCCATGACCGGCTGGCGCCTGGGTTATTGCTGCGCCCCGGTGGAACTGATGACCTCTCTGGGCCGTCTGCATCAGTATAAGCGGATGTGCGCTTCGGGTATGTCCCAGCGGGCCGGTCTGGAAGCCATCACCAAGGGCATTCCCGACATCGAATATATGCGGGAAAAGTTCAACGAACGCCGGCTGTATCTCCACAAGGCCCTCACCGATCTGGGCTTTGACTGCTTCATGCCGGAAGGCGCCTTCTATATGTTCCCCAGCATCCGCCGCTTTGCTTCCAGCAGCGAGCAGTTCTGCACCGATCTGCTCAACGATCAGCGGGTGGCCGTGGTGCCCGGTGACGCTTTCGGCGCCTGCGGCGAAGGCCATGTGCGCATCTCCTATGCCTACTCTCTGGAAAGCCTGAAAGTGGCTATGGACCGGATCGAAAAGTTCGTCAACAAAAAATAAAACATCACATAGAAACAATCCCCCGGAGCAACGCTCCGGGGGATTGTTTTCTATTCGTCCCTATGATATAGTACGGAAAAAGCAAAGGGATGATCCTATGAAAAAAAGGCGAAAACTGCTTTTGGCTCTACTTGGTGCCCTGCTGCTTTGCCTAGCCGGGACCGTTCTTGTCCGCTCCATCCTGCTGCACCGTCCCCAGCCCTTTCTGGAGCATACAAAGGAAGCCGCTTCTATCCGCATCTCCACCGATGACGGCACACGGCCGGAGGGTTGCACCCTCACCATCGACGATCATTTCCCGGAATATCTGGACTGCGCTCCGGAAAACTGGGGTGCCATCCGCATGAAACGGGCGAAGAACCCCGATAAAGAATCAAAGGAAATCACCATTACTCTTTTGGATGACTCCGG
>JAHZHY010000270.1 GCA_019420045.1 Clostridiales bacterium | reverse complement strand
AGGGCAAAAAATCCGGTGAGCAGATAGAAGGAGGCCTGCTGGGGCGGAAGGACCTGGGTAAGCAGCGGCAGTTTCAGGAAGGCCAGGCAGAGCAGGATGGTGTAAAGCCCCATGCACAGCACCTGATGGAGCATGGCGGAGGTAAAGATGGGTTCATCCCGCTTTTTGGGCGGCTCTTCCATGTATTCTTCCAGCGGGGCTTCCCCGGCGTAGGCCAGGGCGGCCAGGGTGTCCATGATGATATTCACCCACAGCATCTGCACCACCGTGATGGGGTTTTCCACCCCCAGGAAGGGCCCCAGCACCGAAACACCCACGGCGCACAGGTTCATGGTCAGCTGAAAGACGATGAACTTCCGGATGCTTTTGAAGATGGTGCGGCCATAGAGGATGGCCTTGCCGATGCTCTGGAAGTTGTCGTCCAGAATGACGATGTCCCCTGCCTCCTTGGCCACCTCGGTGCCGCTGCCCATGGCAAAGCCCACATCGGACAGTTTGAGGGCAGGGGCGTCGTTGATGCCGTCGCCGGTCATGCCGGCCACCATCCCCATCTCCTGGGCCAGGGTGACCAGCCGGCTTTTGTCCTGGGGCATGGCCCGGGCCACCACCCGCAGCCGGGGCAGAAGGGCCTTGACCTCTTCATCGGACAGGGCGGCCAGTTCGTCATGGGTCAGGGCCAGCCGGTCATTTTCCCGGCACAGCCCGGCCTTTTCTCCCATGGCCAGGGCGGTATCCTTGTTGTCCCCGGTGATCATCACCACCTGTACCCCGGCCCTTTTCACCTGCTCCACCGCCTTTTTCACCTGGGGCCGCAGGGTGTCGCCAATGGCGATGAGACCCAGGAAGGTGAGCCCGGACAGAGGTTTGCCGCCCGTTTCCCCGGGGGCATAGGCCAGGGCCAGCACACGGTAGGCCTTTTTTGTCAGCTCCTGCCAGGCGCGGCGGACTTTTTCCTGAGAAAAGGGCAGGGCAGAACCGTCGGAGGAGAGATACTGGGTGCAGCCTGGGAGGATCTGCTCCGGCGCTCCTTTCACCAGCGTGAGGGTCTGGCCGCTGTCCCGCAGGGTCACCGCCGAAAACTTCCGGCGGCTGTCAAAGGGGGAGCGCCAGGAGGGAGCAGGGGCGGTATACTGCCGGGCCTGGGTGAGGAAAAACTGAAGCAAGGCCCGGTCGGTGGCGTTGCCTCCCACCGGCTGGCCCTGACCGGACAGGGTGCTTTCGTTGTTGTAGGCCCCGCAGAGGAAGCACAGCCGGTAGAGTGGCAATGAGTGCTCCCGCAGGGACTGGGGGCTGGCAAAGTGTTTGCCCTCCCCGGTGACCAGCTCCCGCACTTGCAGTTTACCCCGGGTGAGGGTGCCGGTTTTGTCGGTGAACAGGATGTTCAGGCTGCCGGAGGTCTCGATGCCCACCAGCTTGCGCACCAGCACATGATCTTTCAGCATCCGGCGCATATTGGAAGAGAGCACCACGGTGATCATCATGGGCAAACCCTCGGGCACGGCCACCACCAGAACGGTGACGGCCAAAGTCAGGCTTTCCAGCAAAAGCCCCAGGCACTGGGGCGGCTGGGAAAGCAGGGACAGAAGAGCCGGGGTCTGAAAACCAGTGAGCTGCCACACCTGCCCCAGCAGGTCGGCCAGAGCCACCAGAATGGCGGCGGCAAAACCCAGGCGGCTGAGGGTGTCGGCCAGCCCTTCCAGACGCAGCTTCAGGGGGCTTTGCCGGGTGTCCTGCTGCATCTGCCGGGCCATGCCGCCATAAAATGTGCTGTCGCCCACCCGCTGCACCTGCATGAGCCCAGTTCCGGCGCATACCACCGTGCCACGGAACAGCTGGTTTTCCCGGGAAAGATCCCAGCCCTCCTGGGCGCCTCCCGGGGTTTTCTGTGCTTCCCGGCTTTCGCCATTGAGGGAGGATTGGTCCACTGCCAGCTTGCCTTCCACCAGAAGGCCATCGGCGGGAATACGCTCGCCGCTTTCCAGCAGCACCAGATCCCCCACCACCACTTCTTCCAGGGGAATGAGGGCGATCTTTCCCTCCCGCATCACCCGGCACCGCAGGGCCTGGGCTTCCTGCTGCAAACGGAGGAAGGCCGATTCGCTGCCGTACTCCGACAGGGTGGACACAAAGGTGGCCAGGAAAATGGCGATGGCAATGCCCACCGATTCAAACCAGTTCTGTTCTTTGAATACAAAAAGAAGATTGAGCAAAAGGGCGGCCAGCAGAATTTTGATGATGGGGTCGCCGAAATTGCTCAGCAGCTGTTTTCCGAAACCCGACCGCCCCTGTTTGGTCAGAGCGTTGGAGCCGTGATTTTGCCGGGATCGCTCCACAGCCTGGGGAGAAAGCCCCCGGGCGGCCAGGGAGGGGGATGTTGTCCGTTCCATGTTTTTTTCACACCTTTCTTTTGGGAGGGCCAGTCCTACACCTCCACTCTATGGCGCGGGAAGGAAAAATATGCCCTTGTATCAGGGCGGAAAAGATGATATATTAGTAATTGCTTAATTACTTAATTATTTTCAGGAGGGAAGGTATGGCAGGAAAAAGACTGGCCCGGGTGGGCAAAAACTGCGTGGCCTGCGGCAGCTGTCTGGAGGTGTGCCCTTTGGGGGCCATTTTCATCTGGAAGGGCGTCATCGCCCAGGTAAGCGGAGAAAAGTGTGTGGGCTGCGGAAAATGCGCCCGGGAGTGCCCGGCCTCGGCCATCCATGTAACAGAACGGGAGGTGCAGCAATGAAGAAAACCGGCAGGAAGCGGCCCTGGTATGAATACCTGTGGATCGTGACCCCCATTTATCTGGGGCTGGGATTTTTCAACATCCTCTTTGCCTGGCTGGGGATGATTTTCTTCTGTCTGCCTTTGATCATCGCATTGGCCGGCGGAGGGAAACTCTATTGCAACCGCTATTGTGACCGGGGCCGGTTTTTTGCCCTGCTGGGAGGCAAGCTGGGCCTGTCCCGCCGCCGTCCCACTCCACGGTGGCTGGGAAGCCGCTGGTTCCGCTATGGATTTTTGATCTTCTTTTTCGCCATGTTCTTCCAGATGCTTTTCGTCACCTATCTGGTAGGGGCAGGCCAGCAGGAACTGGGCCAGACGGTGAAGCTCTTCTGGACCTTCCGCCTGCCCTGGCACTGGGCCTATCATGGCACCCTGTTTGCTCCTTGGGTGGCCCAGTTTGCCTTTGGGTTCTATTCTTTGATGCTCACTTCCACCCTCATCGGCTTCATTGCCATGGTGCTGTGGATGCCCCGCTCCTGGTGCGTCTTTTGCCCCATGGGCACCATGACCCAGCTGATCTGCCGGGCAAAAGCCGGAAAGGCTCAGCCATGAACCGGGGGTTGGAGGAACAGGCCCGCCAGGTGGCGGAGCTTCTGGGGCGGCTGGCAAACCAAAACCGGCTTCTCATTCTGTGCGCCTTGGAGGACGGCCCCAAGACGGTGGGGCAGATCGGGGAAAAGGTGCCCTCTTTAACCCGTCCCGCTCTGTCCCAGCATCTCCACCTTCTGCGGGAAGGGGGGCTGGTGCAGGGGGAAAAACAGGGACAGTATGTGGTCTATTCTTTGGCCGATGAAAGACTTCCCCAGCTGCTGGGTGCATTGCGCCGGCTGTATTGCCAGGGAGAATAGGCTCCCTCTTGCAGGAAAAAAGCAGATGGGGTATACTGGAAGAAAAAAGGAGGGGATGGGATGGAAGAGCTGCGTCTGCATCCAGTGGGACATATCCGCCGGGAAGGAAAGCAGGTCTTTGTGGAGATCCTGCCTGCCTACCGTCCGGCCCTCAAGGGCATTGAGGAGTATGAATACCTTTATCTTTTGTGGTGGTTCGATCAGAGCCAGGACCCTCACAGCAGGGAAAGGCTGCTGGTGAAAACACCCCATGCCAACGCCCCTGAGCGGCTGGGGGTCTTTGCCACCCGCACACCTCACCGGCCCAATCCCATCGCCCTGGATGTGGTGAAGGTCTATTGGGTCAATCACGGCAAGGGCCTTTTGCGCATTGATGCCAGCGATGCCTGGGACGGCACGCCGGTGCTGGACATCAAGCCCTATGTCCCCGGCTGCGACCGGGTAGAGGGGGCGGGAACGCCCGCCTGGCACCAGGGATGGGCCCAGAGCCGCGCCGAAAAAACCGAATAAGCAAACAGAAAAAGCCGCCTCAAAGGGCGGCTTTTTCTCTTTTTGCAAAATATAACAAATATATAACTTTTAGTATTATAAATGGAATTCCCGGCCTTCCAGAGCGCAAAGGCGCTGCAAGGTGAATTTGGCCATGGTCAGGGCGGCAGACAGGCCGCCGGGAGGCTGGAGCCATTGGCCGGTGAGCAGGCAGTTGTCCACATCAGGCACCGAGCCGGGGCTGTTTTGCAGCTTGCCGCCGGGGGCCAGGTAGAAGCCCATGGGGGAGCCTTTGTAGGCACCGGTGACCCGGTGGAAACTGGCAGGGGTGACGGCGCTGAGCAAGCGGCTCTGGCCCAAAGAGGGCAAGGTCTGCTCCAGTCTTTCCTTGATCATCACGGCCACCCGGTGCTTTTCCACTCCGTAGGCCTCCTTGTTCTGGGACAGACGGAGCCAGGCATCGCACTGGTGCTCGCTTTGGCTGATCTGGCAGGAAAGCAGAGTGAAGCCGTTGGGAGCGCCGCCGGGGTGCCGCCGCAGCCACAGGGTGTCATATGTCTCTCCGGCCAGGGAGAAGGGGGGACAGGGCAGCAGAGCCGGGGCATCCAAAGGCAGGGGACTTTGTCCGGGAATGGCCAGATAGATGGTGAGAAAGCTGGAAACCGGGTATTTTTCCGGAGAGCTGTACCACTCTCCCAGCAGGGGGTCCAGATAGGAAGGCCCCAGCAGGCGGCTGCGCACCAGCCAGGGATCACAGGCGCAGATCACATAATCCCCCAAAGCGGTGCGTCCGCTTCGAAGCAGCAGTCCACGGGCGTGGTTGCCGGAGAGCAGAATGCGCTCCACTCCCTGGCCGGTGAAGAGCTGGCCTCCATAGGTCTCCAGAGCGGCGGCCATCCGCTGGGCCAGCATGGCTCCCTGGGGCAGGTACAGCCCGTGGGGATGAAGGGCCTGCCCCAGCCACAAAAGGGCAAAGGAGGCCGAAGCCCCCGGTGGAGGGGCTTTTTCCAACAGGGTCTGAAGGAGAGGATGGTGAAAGGAGCGGGCATATTCCCCGGCGCTTTGCCGGGCATAGGGCAGAAGCCGGCCATGGGCGGTGAGGTGGGCGCCCAGGCGCACCTTTTCCCAGGCCATCATCATATCCAGGGGTTTTTCCCGGGGAAAGGACAGCTGGCTGGTGCGGCGCAGCAGGCGGCACAGTTCGCCGATTTCCGGGCCATCCTGGGGAGAAAGGTGAAGCATGGCCTCTTCCAGATCCTCCGGACAGCGGAGCAGGGGCAGCGTGGTCTGGCCCTGGCCCAGAGAAAAGACAAAGGCGGGCTGTGCTTCTCCCGGGCCCATTTCCTCGCCCAAAGCCCCTACGGCCTGCCAAAGAGGGCGCATTTCGCCGCCGGGAGCGGCGCCGGAGAGCCAGCGGGGCCCGGTGTCCAGGCGGAACCCGCGCCGGGTCCACTGGGCACACAGTCCGCCCAGTTGGGCGTTTTTTTCATAGACTTCCACCTGAAAGCCGTTTTTTGCGGCCAGTACCCCGGCGGCAAGGCCGGAAATGCCGCCGCCTACAATGAGCAGTTTTGCCATATGGACTCCTCCTTTCTTCCAAAAATAGGCCGGTCACAGCCCACGGTGGTGCAGAACAAAGAAATAGACCAAAAGGGAAAAACTTCCGAAGGCCAGAAGCACACAGGGGGCATAGAGAAAAAGGGGCAGCGCTTCCACAGCCGGATGGCACAGATAGGCCAGAAGACAAAAAAGCAGCAGAGCTGTCCCGCTGCCAAGAATGCCCCAAAGCCCTTTTTTCTCCCGGGTGTTCTGGCCCCAGGAGGAGCCGGTTTTCCTTTGCAGCAGGGTAATCAGCTCATCCGCCCCTTCCAGACGGCGGGAGAGCA
>JAHZHY010000269.1 GCA_019420045.1 Clostridiales bacterium | reverse complement strand
TGGGAATAGGTATAGACCTTGTCATAATCCAGCCCGGCGGCCTGGGCGGTGCGCTCATTGACGCCGGTCATGGCCACGGTCATGTCGAAGATCTTCAGCACCGAGGAACCCAGGGTGTTTTTATAGCTGCTCCTGATGCCGCAGATGTTGTCGGCGGCAATGCGGCCCTGCTTGTTGGCCGGGCCAGCCAGAGGCACATAGCCCTTCTTGCCGGTGACGAAGTCCACGATCTCGACGGCATCACCCACGGCGTAGATGTCTGCATATGCTCGTTGACCACAATGGCACCCTTGGGGTTCAGTTCCAGTCCGGCAGATTGAGCCAGGGCGGTGTCGGGGCGCACGCCCACCGACAGGATCACCATATCGGTCTCGATCTCTCCCTCAGACAGGTGGAGGGTCAGCTTACCGCCCTTGTCCTCCATGCTCTGAACGGCCTTGCCCAGCATCAGTTCCACGCCCTGATCCCGGAGATAGCGATGGACTTCGGCGGCCATATCCCCATCCAGAGGGGCGATCACATGGTCAGCCAGCTCCACAATGGTCACATTCAACCCGGCCTTTTTCAGATTTTCGGCCATTTCCACACCGATATAGCCGCCGCCTACCACAACGGCGCTTTCGGGGAACTCTTCTTCCACATAGTCCCGGATCTTGACGGTGTCAGGAATGTTCCGCAGGGTGAACACCCGGGGATCGTCCACCCCGTCCATCTTGGGCACCAGGGGTGCTGCACCAGGGGACAGAATCAGCTCATCATAGCTTTCGGTGTAATCTTCACCGGTCTGGACATTGTGCACGGTGACCTGCTTTTTCTCCGGATCGATGGCAGTGACTTCATTAAAGATCCGCACATCCACATTGAACCGGCTGTTGAAGCTCTGAGGTGTCTGAAGAGTGAGAGCCGACTTCTTGTTGATCTCACCGCCGATGTAATAGGGCAGGCCGCAGTTGGCAAAGGAGATGTATTCTCCCCGCTCAAACATGATGATCTCTGCCTTCTCATCCAAACGACGCAGACGGGCTGCCGCCGAAGCACCGCCAGCCACGCCGCCTACAATCAAAACTTTCACAAAAAAGACCTCCTTTTTGTTCTGTTGTTTTGCTCAACTGTTGTTTTTATCATAACACATCCCCAAGGCAAAGTAAAATAGCATCTTCCCATCTTTTTCATAGACTTTTGCCTATGAAAAACTCATTTTCTTTGGTCAGCGTTATCCTGTCCCGCAGGCTTGTGAGGACCAGGGAAAGGTGCTATACTGACCCCAAGAACAAATGGAGGAGGAAACGGTCCCATGAAAATTTTAGTGACGGGCTTTGAACCTTTCGGCGGAGAGACCATCAATCCGGCTCAGCAGATCGTGGAAAGTCTGCCGGAAACCATTTCCGGTGCCCAGGTGGTGAAAAAAATCGTCCCCTGTGTGTTCGGCGAAGCCATTGAAAAGGTACGCCAGGCCATGGAGCAGGAACAGCCCGATGTGGTGGTGTGCATCGGCCAGTCAGGAGGACGGCAGGCCATCTGCCCCGAACGGGTGGCCATCAATCTGCGGGACGCCCGTATCCCTGACAACAAGGGCAATCAGCCGGTGGATGAGCCGGTATTTCTCCAGGGGGAAAACGCCTATTTTTCCACCTTGCCCATCAAAGCCATGGTGCAGGCCATCCGGCAGGAAGGCATTCCCGCCCAGGTATCCAACACCGCCGGAACCTATGTGTGCAACGACCTGATGTACGGCCTTTTGTACCACATCCACCACAGCTTCCCCACCATCCGGGGCGGCTTTGTCCATGTGCCCTATGCTACCTGCCAGGTGGTGGACAAACCGGGGACCCCTTCCCTTTCGGTGCCGGAGATGATCAAAGGCATCACCGCCGCTCTGGGAGCCTGCGTGGAAAACGCCCAGGATGTGCACACCGCCGAAGGCGCAGAACATTAAGCCTTTCGAAAAATTGGTGAATGGTAAAGCAAACGGTCTTTTTCGCCATATCGTTTTTTGACAGTTTAAAACCGGGTGACGGAACAAATTCCGCCACCCGGTTTTTTCTGCTATGATTACTGTCCCATCAATGCTTTGGTTTCTTCGATCCGGTCAAAAGCTTCTTTCAGCCGGGGAATGCCTTGAGTGCAGGCGATGCGCAAAAATCCCTCTCCGGCTTTGCCAAACAGTTCGCCCGGCATGGTGAGCACATGGGCTTTCTCCAGCAAACGCCGCACCGCCTGGAAGCTGGTCAAACCGCTCTCCTTCACCGAAGGGAACAGATAAATGCTCCCCTGGGGCTTGTGCACGCTCATCCCTGGGATGTTCTCGATGCGCCCGGCGGCATATTCCAACCGGCGGCCAAACTCGGCGGCCACCTGGGGAGTGATCTCCTCCGCCTGGCGCAGCGCGTAAATAGCGGCCCGCTGAGAGATGCTGGGGGCCGTGTACATCATAAACCCATTCAGATAGTCCACGGCCTGGATGATTTCCGGCGGTGCTACCAGATTGCCCACCCGCATGCCGGTCATAACAAAGTTTTTGGAAAAGGAATTGACGCATACCGTCCGGTGACGCATCCCCTCAATGGTAATCATGGGAGTGAACTGCGCCCCGCCAAAGACGAATCCGGTGTAAATATCGTCGCAAATAGCCAGCAAATTGTGGCGGATACAGATTTCTGCCACCTGCTGAAGGTTCTCTTTGGAATAGACGGCGCCAGTGGGATTATTGGGGGTATTGATCAGGATTGCCCGGGTCTTGGGGGTGATCAGGCTCTCCAGCCGCTGGGGATTGAGAGCAAACTTTTCGTCCCCCCGGGTCTCCAGAAACACCGGCACGCCGCCGGCCAGACGCACCTGGTCGGGATACACCATGAAATAGGGGTCCGGAATGATGACCTCGTCTCCGGGATTGATGGTGGCCAAAAGCGCTTCGGTCATACCGATACACCCGGCTGTGGTGACGAACACCTCATTCAAATCGATGGAAAGGCCATAAGCCCTTTGATAATACCGGCAGATCTCCTGACGCAGTTCTCCATCCCCCATGGGGTGGGTGTATTTGGTGTGTCCCCGGCGGGCATCCTCAAAGGCCGGTTCCAGAATTTTCCCCGATGTGGGAAGATCCGGGTCCCCGATGGTCAGATCGATCAGATCGGAATATTGCTCCGCTCCCTGGACAAAATTGCTCCCCTCTCCCGATAACTGGCACCGGCGGGAAACCCATGTATTCTGCTGCATATACTTACCCCTTTCTATCCTTTTTCTTTTATCCTACCACATCCCACATCCATGGAAAAGACCGTTTTTCCCTTCCGCCAAAAAAGACTTGCACCTTTCTTTTTGTTCCTTCATAATAACAGCAAAGGAGGAATGCGCAATGTCTCTGCTGGTCATCTGGTGCAGCCCCAACCAAGAAGGGCTCACCGCAAAATGCAAATCCGCTTTGGTGAGCGGCGTTCTGGAATACGGTATGGAGTGCAGCGAAGTGCATCTCAACCGCCTGAACATCGGCCGCTGCCAGGTATGCTCCACCGGCTTCGGCCAATGTGCCCAAAAAGGCACCTGCGTGCTGGAGGACGACTTCAACCGCCTCTATTCCCTGATGCAGCAATGCGACGCTCTGGCCCTGGTAACACCGGTCTATTGGCACGACATGGCCGAACCCCTGAAAGCCCTACTGGATCGGGTGCGCCGGTGCGACTGCAAGGTAAACCACGCTCTGAACGGAAAAAAGGCCATGATCGTGGCCTGTGCCGGTGGTTCCGGCAACGGAGCCATCCGCTGCCTGGGACTGATGGAAGACACCCTGAAGCATATGGGGATGGATGTACGGGAACGACTTCCCGTCACCCGCTTCTCTGCCGACTATATGCCCAAGGCCATCCAAAGTGCCGCCTGGCATCTGTGTTATGAACTGAACGAAAAGCAGCAATAACCCTTTTCCCTCTGATTTCCTCTATAAAACCAGAGGATTTACCTGTAAATCCATATACCTTGTCAAGTGTTGAAAACAAAGGCCCTGCCGAAAATCCGGCAGAGCCTTTGTTTTTCTTTTCATTGAGGACTGCAAACAATATCCACAAAATTTTGACCGTCTGCTGCTCCGGCTAAAATACAGATAGAGCCATCCTCTCTCACTACAAATCTTGCCGTATGAGCTCCATTCATTTGGGGAGGCAATGTCATCAGTTCCTCTTCCCATTCCCCATTCTGCGAAGAAAAGGCCTGGATCGTATCCC
>JAHZHY010000268.1 GCA_019420045.1 Clostridiales bacterium | reverse complement strand
CAAAATCGAATGACACATCTTGAGATACCCAACAATATCTTTAACTAAGGGAAACCGGACTGAATTATCCCGATATCACCTTGCTCCCCGCTTTGGCCCGGGCTTTGGGTGTGGATCTGAACACCTTGCTTTCCTTTCAGGATGATTTGACCCCGGAAGAGATCGGACTCTTTTCGGAACAAGTCACCATGATGGCCCAGGAGCAGGGCTGTGCCGCCGCATTCCAGCTGGCCCGGGGAAAGATGCAGGAATTTCCCTGCTGCGATCTTCTGACCTACACCATGGCCCCATTGCTGGAAGGGATTCTGAATCTTTTTTCCGCCAAAGGAAGAAAAAGCCGAACCCTTCCGCCAGGAAGTTCTGCACCTTTATGAGCAGGCTGCAAGCAGCCATGATCCCCAAATCAGCCAATGGGCCTGCGCTCTTCTGGCTGGCCGCTACATCGCCCAGGATCAGCTTGAGCAGGCCAGACCTTTGCTTCAGCAGCTTCCTCAGTCCCACAAAAACAAACAGCTTCTCCAGGCCTCTCTGGCCCGAAAGGAGGGGAATATCTCCGCCGCATGGACGCTGCTGGAGCAGGAACTCTTCACCCGGGGAAACGGCGTTCTGGAGGTGCTGAGCCACCTGATGGATCTGGCCGCAGAGGAAGAGGGTCTGGATCGGGCAGAAGCTTTTGCTGCCGCCTCCCAGGGCGCAGCGGAAGCCCTTCGCCTTCCTGCCGCTTCCCGTCTTTCTCTTCCCTTCCAGCTGGCCCTTCTCCGCCAGGACGGCCCGCAAACGCTGGCCCTGTTGGAAGAAATCTTCCAGAGTGTCCAACGCCCGGCACCTTTTGCCGCCTCCCCGCTCTACTGTCACTTGCCGGAAAAGGAAGGCGCCAGCAAGGGGCAGCAGATGATGCTGCGCATGATGATAAACGGGATGGAAGAAGACCCGGAATGTGCATTCCTCCGGGATTTGCCCCAATATGCTCTTTGGATGAAAAAATGGCAAAAAAGTGCCTTTCAGGAATCCGACCAATAAAAAATCGGCCCGCTCTCCGGAGCGGGCCGATTCTCTATAATATAATTAGATTTCCTCCATCAGCTCCACAAGCTGGGCAAAATGATCGATGGCGATATCGTAATCTTTGGTATCTCCAAAGCCATAGCGGGCAAACACAAAGGGAATGCCTGCCTGCCGGGCCGCCTGGGAATCCCCCTGGGTATCTCCCACATACACCGGCTGTTTCAGGCCATTGCGGCGGACAATGAGCTTGTTGTTCTCCCCTTTGGAAAGGCCGGTGGCCCCGAAGCATTCAATGTCCTTGAAATACTTTTCCAGGCCCATGGACCGGAAGAAACACTGGATATATCCATCCTCGCAGTTACTGACGATGAACAAGGGGAACTTGCTGCTGAGGGCCTGCAAAGTCTCCTCCACCTGGGGATAGAGCTTCCCGCCCCTCTTTTCCAGCACTTCATGCTCCACCTGGCAGCACTCTTCCAGCAGCCGCTGCTGCTCACTTTCCGGACACATGGGGAACATCCGCCGTGCGATCTCATCCATGGGCAGGCCCATATAGCCCTGAAGCTCCGAATACTCCAAAGGCCCCCGCAGATCGGAATGGGCTGCGATCACCTGATTCCAGGCCGCCAGAATTCCCTCCACTGCGTCCCACAAAGTGCCGTCCAGATCAAAAAGAATGCCGTCTGTTTTCATCTTGTTCTCCTCTGTCTCTTTCCTGTATTTTTCCTTTTGCATCATACCTTTTTCAAAGGAGAAAATCAATCCCCTTTTCCTATCCTAACATACGAAAAAAGGCCAGGAGCAAAAGGAGTAGACCACTGCACCAGCCTACTTCCCGCTCTCCCCGCTTTCCCATCCGCCGGCCCAGAAAATGTCCCAGTCCCAGCAGCGTCAGCGTGGCCAGCAGGGAAAAAAGAAACAGCAGGCGTGGGTCC
>JAHZHY010000267.1 GCA_019420045.1 Clostridiales bacterium | reverse complement strand
AGGATGGGCTGGCCCAGATGGGCAAGGATCAGAAAAAGGCCCAGCAGGTGCACAACGCCCTGATCGGCGCCGGAACCCTGGTGCGGATGGATGCCCAGATCTGCTTTGCCCGGCAGCACTATGATGAGGCGGTGGAGCGGATCAAGGAGCAGATCCGTGCCCAGGGACAGATCACCTTGGGCGAAGTGCGGGATCTGCTGGGAACCTCCCGAAAATACGCCATGGTGATTCTGGAAACCCTGGATCGGGAAAAGGTCACCAAAAAAGTGGGAGACGCCCGGGTGCTTCTGTAAATCGTTTCATAAAAATCAAAAAGCCTGCCGGAGAATCCGGCAGGCTTTTGTATTTGATACATTATTATAATATATAGGTATGGGATTGATCGAAAATGTCGATAGGCAGATTTACTCGCCCAGCTGAATCTGAGCGCTCACTTTACCGATGCGGCCGCCCTGGCAAAGGAGGGTAATGGTCTCGCCCTTCTGGCCCTGTACCAGCCAGGTAACCTTCTTCTGCATGGGCTCTTGTTCCTGAGTGGTGGGGCCCATACCTTCGTTATGGGCCTTGACGCTGGAGAAGCCCTCCAGATGGCCGATGTTTTTGCAGGCGTCCTTCTGGGGCAGCAGGATGTTGTCACCGGACAGTGTGACGGTGAGTTCTTTCAGCGTCTTGTATTTCAGACCTTCCCGGAACACATAGGTGGGCATAAAGCCCCGGTTGCCCACAACTGCTTCCACCAGATACAGTCCGGTGCCCACTTCCTGGGTGTGTACCCGGTCGAAGCAGACCCGGGGCAGGGCGGGGATGAGCCGCAGGATGAAACGGGTGTGTTTTTCCAGCTCCTGCTCCAGGAATTTGATGGGCGGATTCTGGGAAACCTGTTTGTAGTTGGCTCCGCCGATCTCCACCGGCCCCAGCTGGGGATGCTGGAAGGGCTTCCAGGGGAGGAATCCTTCTTCTGGAGACAGGTTTTCGTCCATCCAGCGCAGGTATTTGACGGCGATCTCCTCTTCTTCCTCCTGGGAGAGGTTTTCCTTGGGCGGATAGTGCTCTTCCACCCCGGCCCGGCGGGCCAGATCCCAGCATTCGATGGTGAAGGCGGGAACGCCCAGCAGGAAGTGGCAGAAATCATCAAAGCCGCCGCAGGTCTGGGGCGCGGAAGCCGGCATGTATTCGTCATAGATGTTCAGCAGGGGGAAACCGTTCTCTTCGGTGCCCATTTTGCCCAAAGCACGGTAGAGGGCCATATCCTGAGGAATGGCGTCCTTGGCGCTTTTGTAGCCGGGGGTGTAGAGGATCTGGCCGCCGGCGGTGTGCATATCCACCACGCAGCACACATTGGGATGGGCCAGAAGGAAGGCGGCGTTGGCCTGGGTCTCCGGGTTGGACAGGGGATGGGCTCCGGCTCCGGCCTGCTGGCTTTCGTCCTGCCAGCCGATGGGATAGTTCCGGTTGAAGTCGTTGCCGAACTCGCCGGGAGCCATAGTCACATGGAGGCCGTTGTAATTTTCAATGATGCCTTCCGGGTATACATTGTAAAATTCCCCGTCGGTTTCGTCGGGGCGGCGGCGCACCATCAGCCGGGGATCTTTGGGGGAGATCTTCCACACGCCGTAAGGGGAGGGCACCCGCATCAGCCGGGCCACGCCGTCGCCGTCGATGTCTCCCTTGTGCAGGCCGCTCTGGCGCTTTTCGGTGGGATAGGGCCGGGGAGCCGAACGCACATAGTCGGCGGTGGTGAGATAATGCTCGGAACCGTCGCAGGACAGACGGGGCACCACATACAGGGTATACCGGTCCAGGATCTGCCGGATGCGGTCATCTTCCAGATTGCTCATCAGGGTGTCCAGGAAGTAGATGGCCACCATGGACCCGGTGACCTCACCGGCATGGATGTTGGCTTCCATATAATAGGCCGGTTTGTCTTCCGGCTTTCCGGTGGCGGTGTTGGTGATGGTGCAGGCCAGAATGTCCCGCCCCTGGGGAGTGCGGCCGATGACCGATAGCTGGAAAAGTTCCGGATGGTCTTTTTCATAGCCATGGAGCAAATCGGCGATTTCCTGGTAGCGGTAATAGTGGTCGTAAGGCAGACTGTGCTTCATTTTAAACAAAACCTCCCTGTGCGCAAAGCGCTTTTTTTCAGTATAACTCCGAAAAACAGGGAAGGCAACGAAAAAGACAAAAGATTGGGCTATAGACCCTTGCATTTTACAAAAGATTGTGATAACATAGGCAACGGCTTTTATGGGACTACTATGGGAGTAGATGGGTGCTGGTGTGCCCTCTGGTCTTCAAAACCAGTAATAGCGGTTAGGAGCCGCTTAGGTGGGTTCGATTCCCACATACTCCCGCCAGAGTTTATTCAAAAAACCGATGAATGCAATCAAGAAATATAGCTTGCTTTTTCGGTGCTTTGTGTTAAAATATAGACGAACTGAATAATCGGGATGAAACTGATCGGGAGAGACCCCTCCGGGGCGCCGAAGATGCAAGTGCTGTTCTGTCAAAACAGCGCGAAACTTTCAGGCAAAAGGACCGAGCGTGGACCGGACTCTGAAAAGCCAGCAGGCGCCCAAGGAGCAACAGTGGTCAGTGGATCGCTGGAATCTCTCAGGCTCGAAAACGGAGAATGCGACAGCGTGAAAGCAAGTGCTTTTCAGGCCGTCGCTTTTTTTGTTGCAATTCTGCGGATTTCCCTTGATAATATACGCCGGCTGGTGTACAATAAAAGCAGAATGGGCATGAAATGGTCGTTTTATCGGGAAAATCGATAAAACCTTTCTTTTCTATCGAAAATAGTGATAAATGACAGGAGAAGAGCATGGCGGATTTCTTTATCATCACCAACAACGAAATGGTGCGGGACAAATATGCTTCCCAGGTGACGGTGGAATTCCATCCGGTGAAATACACCGAGATCATGCGCATGACCCGGGATTATATCCACGCCGGTCACAAACTCCTCACCCATCCTCTGGCGGGCAGCATCAAGCCCAATGAGACCCCTTATAAGACCATCTTCCTCACCAAGAGCAAAAAGAAGATGGACAGCGAGTCTCTGCGGATCATCGAAGAGTGTATCATCGCCTGCAAAAAGTTCGGCAAAGAGCGCTTCCCCAATATGCCGGAAAATATGCGGCAGGATTTCCGAACCATCGATTGCAGCCTGTGCGACAACGCCATGGCCTCGGCCATGCAGTAAACACAATCATCGGTCAATTTCTTAAAGCTTTTAAGAAACTGATATACATTTAAATTATGGAGGTGCTCAAATTGAAACTGGAACTTGGATACGTCAATATCCATGATATTCAGTTCGCCGACCAGTCCAAGGTTGAGGCTGGTGTCCTCTATGTGTGCAAAGAGGATATCAAGAACCTGGTTCTGGAAGACGAGAATATCAAGTCAGTTGAACTGGAAATCGCAAAACCCGGCGACAGCATCCGCATCATGCCTGTTAAGGACGTGATCGAGCCTCGCTGCAAGGTGGAGGGCCCCGGCGACATCTTCCCCGGCGTCATCTCCAAGGTGGACACCGTGGGCAGCGGCAAGACCAATGTGCTGCGCGGCTCCGCCGTCGTCACCACCGGTAAGATCGTGGCCTTCCAGGAAGGCATCATCGATATGAGCGGTGAGGGCGCTAAGTACACTCCCTTCTCCCAGACCAACAACCTGGTGGTTGTGATCGAGCCTGTGGATGGCCTGCATCAGCACGAGCATGAGAAGGCTGTTCGCTTTGCCGGCCTGAAGACCGCAAAGTTCCTGGGCGATCTGGCTAAGAATGTCACTCCCGACGAGACCGAAGTCTTCGAGACCTACGGCGTCAAGGAAGGTATGGAGAAGATGCCCAACCTGCCCCGCGTGGCTTATGTTCAGATGCTGCAGAGCCAGGGCCTGATGCACGACACCTATGTGTACGGCGTCGATGCCAAGCGCACCCTGTCCACCATCATGAACCCCACCGAAGGCATGGACGGTGCTATCCTCAGCGGTAACTGCGTGTCCGCTTGCGATAAGAACACCACCTATCATCACCTGAACAACCCCGTTGTGAAGGATCTGTTTGCTCAGCATGGCAAGACCCTGAACTTTGTGGGCATGATCCTGACCAACGAGAACGTCTACCTGGCCGACAAGCAGCGCTCCTCTGACTG
Organism: Clostridiales bacterium; assembly: GCA_019420045.1. Lineage (GTDB taxonomy): Bacteria > Bacillota > Clostridia > Oscillospirales > Butyricicoccaceae > Pseudobutyricicoccus. The sequence goes on along the minus strand of JAHZHY010000267.1, from coordinate 861 downwards.
GACCGCTAAGCTGTGCCGCTGGCTGGACCTGGACGGCGCTGTTGTTTCTCAGGAAGGCTTCGGCAACCCCGACACCGACCTGATCATGAACTGCAAGAAGATCGAAGAGCAGGGCGTCAAGACTGTTATCATCACCGACGAATATGCCGGCCAGGATGGTAAGTCTCAGTCCCTGGCGGACGCCGATCCCAAGGCCGACGCTGTTGTCACTGGCGGCAACGCGAACATGGTCATCCACCTGCCCAAGATGGATAAAGTCATCGGCTATCCCGAAGTTGCCAACATCATCGCTGGCGGCCACGAGGGCAGCCTGAATGCCGACGGCAGCATCGACGCCGAGCTCCAGGTTATCACCGGCGCCACCAACGAACTCGGCTTCAACAAGCTGAGCGCCAGATAACGGAAGGAGGACAAGAGAATAATGAGCAAGATCAGAGTTGTCCATTATATCAACCAGTTCTTCGCCAACATCGGCGGCGAGGAAATGGCTGATTACAAGCCTGAACTGAGAGTCGGCGAAGTTGTCGGCCCTGGCATGGCTTTCAAGGCTGCTTTTGGCGATGAGGCTGAAATCGTTGCCACCATCGTCTGCGGCGACTCCTATTTCGGCGAGAACACCAAGGAAGCTACTGCTGCTATCATGGAAATGATCAAGGAGCAGAAGCCCGACCTGTTCCTGGCTGGCCCTGCCTTTAACGCTGGCCGTTACGGCTTTGCCTGCGGCAACATCACAAAGGCTGTGAAGGACGAGCTGGGCATCCCCGTGCTCACCGGTATGTACAAGGAAAATCCCGGCGCTGACTACGCTAAGGATGTGTATATCGTTTCCACCAAGAACAGCGCTGCTGGCATGAGAGACGC
>JAHZHY010000266.1 GCA_019420045.1 Clostridiales bacterium | reverse complement strand
AATCTTCAGCCCCTGGTGAGCCGGGAGATCAGCTCCCTGGAAAGCCTGGTGATCACCGTGGGCCAGCTTCACAGCGGCACCCGGTTCAACATCATCTCCGGAGAGGCTGTGCTGGAAGGCACCGTACGCAGCTTCGATCCCACCATCCACGACATGGTGCCGGTGGCTATGGAGCGAGTGGTGGAGGGCATCGCCCGGGCCTATCGGGTGGAGGCCAAATTGGAATATGACAAGGTGGCCAAGGCCTGCGTCAACGAGGAAGGCTTTACCGATCTTTGCCTGAAGAGTGCCGGGAAGGTGGCCCAGGTGGCTGCCGAAGGCCGCCAGATGATCGCCGAGGACTTTTCCGAATATATGCAGCTGTGCCCGGGGGCATTTTTCCTTTATGGCTCCGGCTGCGAGTATCCCCTCCACAGCGACCACTTTGCCGGGGATGAGCAGGCTCTGATCACCGCCTGCGCCATGTATGCCCAGGTGGCCGTGGATGCGCTGAGCCAGATTTAGCAAAAGAGAACGGCTGCAAGGGAGCGGGGCGTTTGCCGCTTTTTCGGCAGATTGAGAAATCCCCCGGGAGGAAACTTCCTCCCGGGGGATGTTTTATTGTCTTTCTTTTTCTGTGAGGGGAATGGGAGCGCCTTGATTTTCTTCAAACTCCCGGATGCATTGGCGGATCAGGTAAAGGATTTGTCCGTTCATGGAACGGCCCTCGTATTTTGCTACATATTTCAGCTTTCCATGAAGTTCCGGGTCAATTTCGATGCCCAGGTGCTTGTTCTCTTTGTTGCGCATGGTATCACCATCCGAACGAGATTTAGAAATGATCAAAGTTTTTTCTTCTGAAGAGGCCGGAGGTAATTTTTTTGAAAAGTACGGCGGGAATCAAAAAACTGAGTTTCCCATTTAGAAAGTTGAATGGAAGAATCTTTGAGTGAAAGCAGTTCCATAGTACAGATTAAGTCCGCCACTTGGAAAAGTTTATAGTCGATAGGACGAACCATGCGAAATTCACTTTGAGGAACAAGAGCACCAAATACGGCACCGAGTATTTTGGTCAGCTGGATTTGTCCATTGTCATAGTAAACGATGATATGGTCATACTGTTGAAAAAACTCCTTATGCGCCTCCAGCTGGATGCGAATGGCCTTGGATAGCTTCAGCGTATAAGCAACGGCATCTGAATTTTCTTCTTTTTTAATATTTGCTGTAATATAATGGATGGGGAGCTTTCGGATCAGATGAAACAAACTGCCGAACAGCGCTTTGCGCTCTTCCAGTGTCCATTGAGAGTATTGGTTCTCCCGTCGGATCAATGGCCCGGTGTGAATGGCATGATAGCCCCATCCTGAGAGAGTCAAATGCTGATCATGATGCTGGATATGTGGAGCCAAATCAAAAGATTGGTCATGAAGCACCATACTCACTAGATAAAAAGGGGCATGCTGCTGATAGGGACCAAAATCTCCCGATTCATCGATAAAAATACTTAGAGTTTTTTCACTCATTATACTTCCTCATTTAGTAAATAAAAAGGCGGGGAAATTCCCCGCCAGTCGGTGGACCAGGGCCTTGCGGCCAGCCCAAAGTGTGATGAACATCACACCAATATTGTACTCTTAGTATATCCGATTTATGTACTCATGTCAATCACAGCACAATAGGCACAGGGGCTGCGATTTCCAGCTTGTCCGGCTCCACATGGCAGGAGAGGGCCAGAAGCTGAACACCCTTGGCCTGGGCCTTTCGCAGCGCCTGACCAAAGGCGGGATGGGTCACATCGTTGGGGGAGAAGGAGAGCACATTCTCCATCTGCACCACAAACACCGCCATGGCGTCATATCCCTCTTCTTTGCAACGGATCAGCCCTTCCAGGTGCTTGACGCCCCGCTGGGTGGGGGCATCGGGAAAATAGACCTGGCCCTCACTTTCCAGGGTGCAGCCCTTGACCTCCACAAAGGTGGGTTTCTCGCCCCCTTCGATGTAGAAATCGAACCGGGAATCCCCGTGGGTGGTCTCGGGCCGGATGTAGGGGTTTTCCCCGAAGAGCCCGGAAGAGGGTGCCCACTCCCGGAACACCTGGTTGGGGGCGGCGCTGTCCATGTTGATGAGCCTTTCACCCTTCCATACGGCGATCAGGTCAAACCCGGTGCGCCGGTTTTTATTCTGGGCCTTTGCCAGATAAACCCGACAGCCGGGAATCAGCAGCTCACGGCACCGGCCGGTGTTCTTTACATGGCATACTTCCTCTTTGCCCTCGATCTCTACATGGGCGATGAACCGGTTGGGACGGCGGAGAAAGACCCCTTCCACCACCTGAGGGTAGATCATTTCAAAAGCTCCTTCAGATAGAGGATGGCCTTTTCATAGCCCTTGAAGCCCAGACCGGCAAAGGTGGCCTGGCAGGCCATGCCTGCATAGGAAATTTTCCGGAACTCCTCCCGCTGGGAGATGTCCGACAGATGCACCTCCACCGCCGGGAGATTCACCGCTTTCAAAGCATCCAGGATAGCCACGCTGGTGTGGGTGTAGGCGGCCGGGTTGATGACGATGCCGTCAAAAACCCCCAGGGCCTGCTGGATCTTGTCCACGATATCTCCTTCGTGGTTGGATTGGAAGCATTCATGCTCCACCCCTGCCTTCTGGCAGGTTTCATCGATGAAGCGGAGCAGATCCTCATAGCTTTCATTGCCGTAGATGTGCTTTTCCCGTACCCCCAGCAGGTTGATGTTAGGGCCGTTGATGATGAGCAGTTTCATAAAATACCTCCCGGAGCTTTTCCGCTCCTTCTTGTAGTGTGCCGGTGTTTTCCAATATGGCCTGGCTCACCTTGCGGTACAAAGGCTCCCGAGCCTGGTACATGGCTTGCAGCTTTGCAAGGCCACCCTGGGACAGGGGCCGTCCTTCGGTGGGCAGGCTTTCCAGGGGACGGCGCACCCATACGCACAGGCCGTTCTGCCGCAGAAGACCCTGGTTTTCTTCCCGCAGCACCGCGCCGCCGCCGGTGGCAAGCACCAGCCCTTTTTCCCGGCTGAACTGCCGTAAGGCTGCGGTTTCTCTTTTCCGGAAGCCTTCCTCGCCTTCTTTCTGGAAGATCTCCGGGATGGAGCAGCCTGCCGCCTTTTCGATTTCGGTGTCCACATCCACAAAGGTACGCCCCAGCTTCTGGGCGCACAAGGCCCCCAGGGAGCTTTTTCCCGAGCCGGGCATGCCGCAGAGGATGAGATTTGTCAGGGAAAGTTCCAGCTCTTTCAGAACCTTTTCCAGCTTTTCTTCCGGGATCTCTTCTCCGGTAAAGAACCGGGCCGCCGCCCAGGCCTGGGCGGCCAGCATGGGAAGCCCGCCGGAGCAGGGGAGTCCCATGTCTTCTACTTTCTGGATAAAAGCGGTGCGCAGAGGGTTATACACCGCATCCAGCGCCCCTTCCAGATGAGGGAACAGGCTGGGGTC
>JAHZHY010000265.1 GCA_019420045.1 Clostridiales bacterium | reverse complement strand
CTTCATCGCCGATACCCAGGGATATATCGACGGTGTAGAGGGCAACGGCCCGCTGCTGGAAGAAGCAGAGGAAGTGGCCAGCTTCCATCGCCATGGGGAATACATCATGCTGAAACTGCGCACCACCGATGGGGTGGACGAAGAGGAGTTTTACCGCCGCTTCCGGTTGGAATTTACGCCCTATGCCCAGCGGCTGAGTAAATACATCCAGGCCGGCTACTGCCAGAATGAAGGGGGCGTGTGGCGGCTGACACCCAAGGGAATGATGGTGTCCAATGCGATTTTGACCGATGTGCTGGAAAGCGAACTGCTGTAACAAAGAGAAAATGAAAAATGGGGAAGAGGTTTGAAAAAATGAAGGATCAACACCGACGGGAAGGCTATGGTCTGCGGATCGTGCTGATGCTCCTGGGGCTGTTTCTGTGCGCCTTGGGCAGCGTGATCACTATGCGGGCCAATCTGGGCTTTACGCCATGGAATGTATTTCATCAGGGCATTCACAATGTGACGGGTATCACCATCGGCACTGCCAACACTTTGGTGGGAATGTTTATTTTGTGCATCGATCTTTTGCTGCGGGAGCGGATCGGATTGGGCAGCATCTGCAATATGCTGCTCATCGGCCCCTTTACCGATTTTGTCATCTGGACCGATGTGCTGCCCACTATGGACACCTGGTATACCGGCCTTCTGATGTTGGTGGCCGGTATGATGGTGGTGGGTTTTGGCACTTATCTTTATATCCGTTCCCAGTTCGGCGCCGGTCCTCGGGACAGCCTGATGGTGGCCACTGCACGGAAAACCCATTTCAAGCCTGGTTATTGCCGTATCGCCATCGAAGCCACTGTTACTCTTCTGGGCTTCTTTATGGGCGGACCTGTGGGCCTGGGCACTCTGGTGGGCGCTTTTGGCCAGGGCCTGTGCCTCCAGCTGATTTTCCAGCTGACCCGCTTTAAGCCCACGGAGATCCGTCATGAGAATTTTGTGGATCTGTGGCGCAACCTAAAAAATGGACAGGCCGCTGGAAAGAAAATCGGATAAGGAAATCGTTTTGCAAACCGTCTGCCTTTTGGCAGGCGGTTTTTTGCTGTGCGCATAATATGAAATTTGTAAACAAAAATATAATTTGTAAAAATAGTTATATAAATATCTTGACAAAAGTTGAAATCGGGTGCATCATAAGCATGAGGAAAGCACAGGAGGTGCAAAATGAAAAAGACATTATATAGCCTGATGCTGTCGGAGGATGTGGTACGGGCGGTGGATGAACGGGCCCATCAGTTGGGTCTGAGCCGTTCGGGACTGGTCAACCAGATCCTGGCCCAAAGTCTTTCCGTGGCCACCCCCGAGAGCCGGATCAACGATATTTTTCAGCAGATGGAGGCCCTGATGGCCCCGGTGAAGGAACTGGTGCCCTTTTTCGCACCCAATTCCCCCACCATGTCCCTGAAGTCCAGTCTGGCCTATAAATACCGGCCCACGGTGAAATATGAAGTGGAGCTGAGCCGGGGTGGAGAAGGAAAGCTGGGAGATCTGAGCGTGGTGTTCCGTACCCAGTCGGCCCAGCTCATCGCCGATATGACCGATTTCTTCCGCCTGTGGGTGGGCATCGAAAATGCTCATCTGGCTCCCCTGCTGGGGGCACGGCTGGAATGTGCCCTTTATGAAGGAAAATTCCTGCGGCCCATTCCTCTGCCACGCAGCCGGAACTGCTCAGCCCAGGATATCGCCCAGGCCCTTTCCCAGTATGTGCAGCTGTTTGACAGGCTGCTGAAAGGGTATCTTTCCGGAGATCTTTCTCCCCAGGATGTGGAAAAGGCCTATTGCGAGGACTTGAAAACCAGAACACTGTACCTTTAAAAATGAGGTGAAGAACAATGAATGCCAATCGCTATACACAGAAAACACTGGACGCCATCCGCACAGCCCAGCAGATGGCCCAGGAAAATCAGAATCAATATGTGATGCCGGAGCATCTGTTGTATGCCCTGGTGGATCAGGACGGCGGGCTCATCGGCTCGCTTTTGCGGAAGATGGGTGTGGATCAGGATGGTCTTGTGGCCCAGCTGGACACCATGATCGGCAATTTACCCAAGGTCACCGGCAGCAACACACAGGTGTATGCTGCACCGGAAACCAGCCAGGCCTTGGATTTCTCCGAGAAGATCGCAGAGAAAATGGGCGACAGCTATGTATCGGTGGAACATCTGATGCTGGCCCTGCTGGACAAAGGCCCGGCTTCTTTGCGGAAGATGCTCTCTTCCCGGGGTGTGACGAAAGATCGGTTCACCCAGGAACTGGCCAAAGTAAAAAGCGGCCCGGTGAATTCCGACAACCCGGAAGACACCTATGACGCTTTGCAGAAATACGGCACCGATCTGGTGGAGCGGGCCCGCAGCCAAAAGCTGGACCCGGTGATCGGCCGGGATACCGAGATCCGCAATGTGGTGCGGATTCTGTCCCGGAAAACCAAGAACAACCCGGTGCTCATTGGCGAGCCTGGTGTGGGCAAGACGGCCATTGCCGAAGGACTGGCCCAGCGGATCGTCCGGGGAGATGTGCCTGAGGGTTTGAAGGATCGGACGATCTTTTCCCTGGATATGGGCGCCCTGATTGCCGGTGCCAAATACCGGGGCGAATTTGAAGAGCGGCTCAAGGCCGTGCTGGAACAGATCCGTAAATCGGAAGGCAAGATCATCCTGTT
>JAHZHY010000264.1 GCA_019420045.1 Clostridiales bacterium | reverse complement strand
GACAAACCTCTCAGGAGCCTCAGGCTGCACAGAATGAGGAAGAAGGCCGGGCAGCCACCAGCAAGGAAGAGAAGGACCGGGCTTTTGAGGAGATCCTCAGCATCTTCAATAAGCAGCATCGGAGCTTCTAAAAAGCTGTTTTGCAAGCTGGATTTCCCAGGTGCATTGCAGGATAATGAACAAAAAACAAGCAGCGGAAAATCCGCTGCTTGTTTTTTTGTCCTTTGGGAAAAGGAAAAGCTCTGCAGGCCGTAAAGCTTGCAGAGCTTTTTCAGCTGAGCCGCGAAGGGAGAGAAATGGGAAGCACAGGGGCCAGCAGACGAAAATCGGAAAAGGAAAAGTCGTAGGAGGAATCCAGGAGAAGAGGGCGGAGACAAGCATCCAGAGCGGGAGGATGGTACAGGAGCACATCGATATAGCAATGCTCCGTTCCAGTGGCGCCGCCCAGAACAATGCCTTTTTCCTGACCGCTTCCCCGGGGCCCCAAAGCCTGCTGAATCTGCTGTTCCAACTGATAGCGGATGGCGTCGGCTTCTTCGGTGCCCAGGTATTCTTCCGGGGCAAAGGTGAGGAAGCAGGCACTGGCTCCGTACTCCCCCAGGCCTTCCAGGTTTTCCGTCCGCCCGGCATAATAGTCATTGATCAGACCGGTGTAACAGGTGGAGCCCTGGATCACATCAAAACGAGGCAGCGGGCTTTCCTGGGGATGAAAACCATAGGGGACATATTGCTCATCCGGGCGCTGGATCTGGGGTAGGCCCAGGGCTTCCATAGCTTCCAGCAGCCGGCCTTTCAAATCGGTGAGGGGGAACATTCCCTCTTTCGGCTGGGAACGAGGTTGTGCTTCTGAAATATAGATATGGCTCATGCTCTCTCCAAGGGTCAGATCCAGCAGCTGATAAAAAGCTGTCAGGCTGCTGGGCTGTTCCAGAGAACACAGTTGGGGATGATAAAAGGACAGGCGGAAGGTGCCGGTGGAAGGCTCAAGGCCCATGTCGATCAGCACTTCACCGCTGGAAAAGCGAAGATCGAACATGGAAAAATCGAAGGGGGTGCTGCCCTGCCCTGGCAGCAGAGGACGAAAAGTCCAGCTGTCCAAAGCAGCAGGTTTGCGGCTGACCAGGTAGGGGAGAAGGTAAAAGAGAAACTCTTTTCCTTCGGCAGCAAAGGTGAATTCCCGATGGCCCCCCATGGTATATTGCAGTTGGGAGGACAACAGAGATATTCCCTGATCCACAAACGCGATCACATGTTGGGGATCATAAAGGGCGGGATGGTCGGCCATTTGGGCAAGGACCGGTTCGTTTTCCACGAACCATTGCCAAAAAGCGTCGGCTTTTTCGGAAAATGTCAAGAGTAAACCCCTCTTTCTGTTGGATTCCATCCCCAGAACAGATCAGCTCTGGGAGTAGGATTTTGTGGTGTCAATGCGGATGGTGCGGCTGCTGTTGTCCCACAGCACCTGGAAATCCAGAAGCTGGGCCAGATCACGCAGTTTGAAATAGTTGCTGCCGCCGATGTTGTATTTCTGGGTGTCCACTGTCCGGCCATCCAGACTGAGAGCGTCTTTGGGCTGACGACCCAGAGTGGGAATGGTGCCCAGAGGCTGGGTGATCTCTCCGGCCACTGGCTGATAGGGTTTTCCGCGCTCAATAGACACCTGGCGGGTCATATTGTCCCAGCCCACATTATATTGCTTGTTGGTGCCGTTGAGGGCCGCAGCCAAGTCCCGCAGCTTGAAATAGTTGTTGCCATCGATGTTGTAAACTCCCAGGGAAAGAGCAGAACCGTTGATGGTCACTGAGGCCTGGGAGGGAATGGCCAGCACCGGGGCAGGGGAATAGCTTTGAAGAAATTTGTCCACATCCTGGCTCCGGTAACCGCCGGAGAAAAAGCTTTGTGTTGTGAGGGTGTCATTCTGAGTGGCAAAGCCTTCCCAGAAGCGGTCCATGGTAGTGCGGTATTCGCTGCCGGAAACGGTGGCAAGCTGACCGTTTTTCCACATAAAATAGGAAGTGGAGTTTCCATTTTCCTGGTAGGAAAATCGCTTGCGGCACAGGAGTTGGTTATTCTCCATGGACAGTTCCCACAGGGCATATCCGCCAGCCGGATCATTTCCCTCATAGGTGAGAAGAGGCTCCCCGGTATCAGGGTTAAAGGAAAGACGGAGATTCTGCAAAACGGAGGTTGGAGTCTGGCTGCCGGGAGCCAAAGAAAGCTTCACCAGTTTTCCCTCGGAACAGGTGGCCAGGGGAACAAGGGGAGACAAAGGACCGCTGCCGCCGAAAAGCTCCGGTGTACCGTCTAAATCGATGTCGGCCAGCAGAAGATAGTGGGGCTGCTCATCGGAGAGCAGGGTGCGGATCTCCCCTTTGTAAAGGGTCTGCCAGTCGTACTCCACAGCCCGGGGAGAGAGGGCCAGAACAAAAGCGAAACACAGGGCCAGAAAGCCGCTGCGGAAGATTTTTTTCATATGAAAAGCTCCTTGTTATAATATATTATCATTATAGCATGAGCCCCATGGATGGAACAAGGGGGCGGAAAACTTTGCAGGAAGCCGTAGGGATTTTTGCAGAAGACGATGGGGAGATATAGACAGAAAGCGGGAAAAATGGTATGCTGAACATAGAAAACGAGGTGATGATCTATGCCGATTGCCATGCCTGTTGTATGGCTCATTGCAGTGGTTGTTTTTGTCATTGCCGAAGCGGCAACAATGGGGCTGACCTCAATTTGGTTTGCCTGCGGCGCTTTGGTAGCCATGGTCGCCGCTTTGTTGGGCGTGGGCCTGTGGTGGCAGCTGGTTCTGTTTATAGCAGGGTCAGCGGTGCTGCTGGCCACCACCCGCAAATGGGTCGGTAAGCTGAAACTGGGGAAAAAGCCCACCAATGCCGACCGGATCGTGGGACAAAAGGCCGTTGTAATCCAGGAGATCCACAACCAGATGGCCCAGGGACAGATCCGGGTGGGCGGTCAGGTCTGGACAGCCCGCAGCACAGAGGAAGAACCCATCCCCCAGGGTGCTGAGGTGGAAGTGGTGAAGATCTCCGGTGTCAAAGCCATTGTGCGGCCCTGGACAGAGAAGTAAGAAGGGAAAAGAAAAAGAGAAAATCTGATTTATGGAGGGAGAAAGTATGTTGTTGGCTGTTTTAGCAAGTTCGCCCCTGCCCGTTATTCTGTTTATCGTTCTGGCAATTTTTGTGCTCATCGTCGTGGCATCCTGTGTCACCATAGTACCTCAGGCCAGTGCCTTCATTGTAGAGCGGCTGGGTGCATACAGTGGCACATGGGAAACCGGTCTTCATTTCCGCATTCCTCTTTTGGAAAAAGTGGCCAATAAGGTGACTCTGAAAGAGCGGGTCTCGGACTTTCCTCCTCAGCCGGTGATCACCAAGGACAATGTCACCATGCAGATCGATACCGTGATTTATTTCCAGGTCACCGACCCCAAACTGTTTACCTATGGCGTGGTGCATCCCATGGCGGCCATCGAAAACTTGACGGCTACCACTCTGCGTAATATCATCGGCGAGCTGGAGCTGGATCAGACCCTGACCTCCCGGGATATCATCAACACCAAAATGCGCACCATCCTGGATGAAGCCACTGACCCATGGGGCATCAAGGTCAACCGGGTGGAGCTGAAAAACATCATCCCGCCCAAGGAAATCCAGGACGCCATGGAGCGGCAGATGAAGGCCGAACGAGAACGCCGGGAAGCCATTTTGCGGGCCGAAGGCGAAAAGCGTTCCGCCATTCTGGTGGCTGAAGGCGAAAAGGAAGCCACTATTCTGCGGGCCGATGCCAGCCGCCTGGCCAAGATCGCCGAAGCTGAAGGCGAGGCCGAGGCTCTCCTCAAGGTGCAGACCGCTCTGGCCGAAGGCTTTAAGCTACTGAATGACGCCGCTCCCACCGACAGTGTGGTGAAGATTAAGGCGCTGGAGGCCTTCGCCAAGGCCGCCGATGGCAAAGCTACCAAGATCATTATCCCCTCGGAAATTCAGGGGATCGCCGGTTTGGCTGCTTCTGCCAAAGAAGTGTTCAAAGATTAAAAGGTGTTAAAAGGGCCCGCTGCAAAATGGGCCGGTAAAAAAGACAGGCTGCGCACCTCTTTTGGGGTGCGCAGCCTGTCTTTTTGCGTTCCGAATGGCTTTGAATTCCGCAGGTTTCTGATCCGGCCATCTGAAAAAATGACAGTGCAGCGACACGAAAATCGAAAAGTATTCCACTATGATACAAGTAAATTACTGGGAATGATTGGCTGTATTCCTTCCGGACCAGTATCAGCAAATTATACAAGAGTTTATATACAATTCTTGACATTGTTTACAAAAAACAGCATCCTTTCAGCAACGGTATAGACAAATGACAAGTGTATTTGATATAATGTGCCGACCAGTGCACGATCAAGATTTTAAAGGGGGAAAAATATGGAAGTATTAAACAGCATCATTGAATCACTGAAGGAGGTTCTGTCCGGCAAAATTCTTGTTGTATTGCTTGTGGGAACCGGCATCTGGTTCACCGCCAGACTGGGCTTTGTGCAGTTCAGGGAATTCGGAAGCGCTTTCAAGGCGGTGTTCGGAAATATTAAACTCAAGGGGGATAAGGCGGATAAAAATGGAATGAGCTCCTTCCAGTCCCTTGCAACGGCCATCGCAGCGCAGGTAGGTACCGGCAATCTGGCCGGCGCGGCTACCGCTATGGTAATGGGAGGACCTGGTGCCATTTTTTGGATGTGGGTCAGCGCCATATTCGGCATGGCCACCATTTTTGCAGAGGCAACCCTTGCTCAAAAGTATAAGACAATTGGAGAAGACGGCGAAATAACCGGCGGACCTGTTTATTACATAAGAGCGGCTTTCAGAGGACGACTCGGCAAAACCCTGGCTGCTGTGTTTGCCATTCTCATAACCCTTGCTTTGGGATTCATGGGTAATATGGTTCAGGCAAACTCCATTGCAGACTCTTTTAAAGGGGCCTTCGGAATAAATCCCATAGTAATAGGAATTATAGTAGCTGCGCTGTCTGCCTTTGTTTTCATTGGTGGTGCAGCCCGCGTGGCATCTATTACTGAAAAAATCGTCCCCATCATGGCCGCTTTCTATATTTTGGGCGC
>JAHZHY010000263.1 GCA_019420045.1 Clostridiales bacterium | reverse complement strand
TGTACCTCCACCTTCTGGCTTTGGTGGGAGACGGTCTGGAGGGGGGAAGCCTCTTCGGGACGGGAAGAAACGAGGGCGGCCATCCCCATGGCCAGGGAGATCGAGACCAGGCCCCCCAGGATAAAAAAACGGCTTTTGACAGCGGTCATCGTGATTCCACCTTTCCGGTTTGTCTGCTGCTTATTTTTTCCATGGATAGGGATCTTTATACAAAAGTTTTGGATTTTTCCCCGAATCTATGTTATAATGTAAACCGATTATTGTATTTGGGGCAGGGAACAAATGCCCCTGTGCATTCGTCTCAATCAGGAAGATACCCGGGAAGGCCTCAGGGCCCTTCTCCCACACCCCGGCGAAAGGAGAACGGATCTTTGGATAAGCAACTTACCCCCAATGAAGGCGCACCCCAGGAAAATCAGCGCAGAAAGCGGAAAAAAAGGAAAAAGCTCCGTTTATTCGGTATGCGTCCCATTCCCTTTGTGCTGCTGTCCACGGTGCTCATCGTCATCACCACCGTGGCCATCTGCGGCATGGCCTTCGCCCTGTATGTAAACAAGTATATCAACCCCACCATCGATATCAACCTGGACGATTTCCGGCTGAATTTCACCAGCTTCGTCACCTATATCGACAGTGAGGGCAACGAGCAGGTGCTGGAGGAACTTCACGGCAGCGAAAACCGGATCTGGGCCGATATGGATGAAATATCACCCCAGCTCCAACAGGCCTTTGTGGCCATTGAGGACAACCGCTTTTATGAGCATGGCGGCGTGGACTGGAAACGCTCCATCGGCGCGGCCCTCAACTACATTGTGCCCTTCCGGGACAATTTCGGCGGCGGCTCCACCATCACCCAGCAGCTGATCAAAAACATCACCGGCGACGATGAGACTTCGGTGAAGCGGAAGATCACCGAGATCATGCGGGCTCTGGAGTTGGAGGACAAATACGAAAAGGACGATATCCTGGAGTTTTACCTCAACACCATCTACCTGGGCCAGAATGCCTACGGCGTCAAAGCGGCGGCCCAGACCTATTTCGGCAAGGAGCCGTCCCAGCTGACCCTGGTGGAATGTGCCGCCATTGCGGGCATCACCAAAAACCCCTATAAGTATGACCCGGTGCGCTTCCCCGAATTCAACAAGGAGCGGCGGGACCTGGTGCTGGACCAGATGTGCAAATACGGCTATATCTCAGAAGAAGAGAAGAATGAGGCCATGGCCCAGGAACTGGTGCTCTATGAACCCACAGAGGAAGAGGAGGATGAGCAGGTCTGGTCTTACTTTGTGGACGAAGGCTTCACCAGCGTGGTGGAAGACCTGATTGAGGAAAAGGGCTATAGCCAGGCTGTGGCCCGCCAGATGGTCTATACCGGCGGCCTGCGCATCGTCAGCACCATCGACCCCAATGTTCAGGCCAAGATGGATGCTGTGTTCCAGGACGAGGAAAATCTGCCCGGCGTGCTGGGTAAGGACGGCACCATGCCACAATGCGCCATGGTTATCATGGACCAGCACACCGGTGAAGTGAAAGCCCTCTATGGTGGACGAGGACAGAAAGAGGGCAATCTGGTGCTCAACCGGGCTACCAGGACCAACCGTTCTCCCGGCTCTTCCATCAAGCCGGTGAGCGTCTATGCTCCGGCTTTGGAGATGGGGCTTATTACTCCTGCGTCTGTGCTGGACGATGTGCCCCAGGACTTTTCCGTCAAGAGTTCCGGTTGGCCCAAAAACTCCACCAATGGCGGCGTGTGGCAAGGCCGCATGACGGTGAAAAAAGCGGTAGCGGTTTCCAACAATACCATCCCTGTGGATCTGGTCCAGCAGATGGGTGTGGATGCTTCCTTTGACTTTGCCACAGAAAAGCTGGGCCTGCCCCTGGAAGAAGGACGCACGGTCACCGACAAAAAGGGAAACACCAGAACGGTGTCCGATAAGGGCCTGGCGCCGCTGGCTCTGGGCGGCCTGACTGACGGTGTTTCCGTGTTGGATATGACCGCCGCCTATGCTGCTTTCGGCAATTATGGCTATTACAATGAGCCCAAAGTCTATACCAAGGTTTATGATTCCCAGGGCAATGTGATATTGGACAATACCGGCGAGACGGTGGAGGCCATGAGCCAGAAAACCGCCGACTATATGCTGGATCTGCTGGTGAATGTGGTCACCGGGCCCCAGGGCACTGGCGCCCAGGCCAAGATCCAGGGCATTGAAACTGCCGGTAAAACCGGTACCACCGACGATGATTTCGATCGTTGGTTTGTGGGCATGACCCCCTATTACACCGCCGCTGTGTGGTTTGGCTATGATACGCCTCAGGTGGTCAAGGGCGTGGGTACCAACCCGGCTCTGGCCATCTGGAAAGATGTGATGGAGGATGTGCACGCCGATCTGCCCAATGCCGAATTTGAGCGGAAGACGGCCATGAAAACGGTGTATGTCTGTGCCGACAGCGGCCTCAAACCTACGGAGTATTGCAGCAGCGATATCCGGGGCAGCCGGGTGGTTTCGGCTCGTGTGGCGGCAGAGGATGTGCCCAGCGCCAGCTGTGATATGCATGTGGCCGCCCAGATCGACAGTCAGACCGGCCAGCTGGCCAATGACTTCTGCCCGGTGGCCGATGTAAAGACAGTGGGTATGCTCCGGGTGGACCGCAGCTTCCCCGTTTCCGGCGTGCGGGTCTCTGACGGAGGTTATGTGCTTCCCGGCAGTGATTCCAGCGGCTATCCCGCCGCCAGCGGAGGGGAGTCGCCCAATCACACCTGTACTCTGCACAATGCGGAAAATGACGGCAATGCCCCGGTGGAGCCCGATCCCAACGATCCCAACAATCCCACCGATCCCAATGATCCCAACAATCCCACCGACCCCAATGATCCCAACCATCCCACTGACCCGGATGATCCCAACAATCCTACGGACCCGGATGACCCCAACAATCCCACCGATCCGGACGATCCCAACAATCCTACGGACCCGGATGACAATCAGGACCCGGGAACCACGGTGACGCCATCCTCCCCGTAGGGGGATAAAGTGAGTGAATTGTCAAACTAAGTGCAACAGGAGTTGAGCTCGAAGTCCCATAATTC
>JAHZHY010000262.1 GCA_019420045.1 Clostridiales bacterium | reverse complement strand
GAAGGCTTTCTTTTTCCACAGCGAGGGTCAGGGTCTGTCCCAGAGGAAGATCACAGGAAAATCCCTGTTCCGTGTCCCCTTGGAAAGCGGGAGAAAGAGGGGTTTCACCGGAAAGGCGCAGATAGGCGCACTGGGTATCCAGGGCCTTTTCCCCCAGGGACAGCCAGCTCAGATAACAGGCCATGCTGTGGTTGTAAAACAGGCTGTCCTTTCCTTGCAGGCCCCGGAGGGCCTGGCTCAGCGGGGCAAGATCCCCCTGGAGGGAGGAAAGAAAGACAAAGGTTGCCTGGGTCTGATCGGCGGCGCCCCCCAGAATGTCGGACAGATACTGGAAATACTCCGCCAGGGTGATCTGCCGGGGGATCAGCGAGCCCAGGGTGAACTGCTTTTGGGTATAGTCCGCCGGAGAAGGGGCCAGCTCTTCCAGCAGGCCGATGAGCCGGTCGGTGTTCCGGCATCCTTCTCCGCTGGGAAGGGACAGGCCGGTGAGGTTCTGATACAGGGGCGCCGCTTCTTCCCGCAGCTGGGCGTAATCGGCCCGGGAGCTCTGGGAGGGCAGGAACAGGTCCTGACCATAGCGGCCATATCCCCAGGCAGCCAGAGGCAGACGGGGGACGGGGTCCTGGGGGCTGAGGATGTTGAAAATCCCCGGGGTTTCTTCGGCGGCATCCTTCTGCACCGTGGCCGGGGTGGCAAAGGTGTAGCAATACACTGTTTTGCCTTCTTCCATCAGGCGCCGGGCAGCCAGGTTGGCAGCGGCAGCTCCCCGGCTGTGACCGGTGAGGAAGAACAGGGGCTCATCATCCGGAAGGACGGCCAGGTAGTCTTGCAGCTGCTCCATCATCTCATCCCGGGCCAGGGAAAAGCCCTGGTGCTCCGGTCCTTCACCGATGCGGAAATTGCTCCGCCATTGGGCGCTGCCATCGGTGCCTTGCAGGACGACGGCCACCAGGGTTTTGTCTGTGCCTGCCAGCTGTTTGCAGCCGAAGGCATAGGCCACCTGGTCTTCCGCCTCTTTTTCCTCCGGGGCGTAGTGGTAGAGATGCACCTGGTCAAAGCCCAGGCCGGTCAGGGCGCTGGTCAGTTCCTCCCCCTGGCCCTGGGAATAGGCGGCGGCAGAAAGAACCATGGACGCCTGGGCCAGGCCCTGTTGGTATCGGGAAGGCTCCTGGGCAAACCAGCTGTCCTCCCAGGAAAGGGGAAGATGGGAAGCGGTCCCTGTTCCGGTCTGGATGGTGACCTGGATTTCCTGTTTTT
>JAHZHY010000261.1:4241-6396 GCA_019420045.1 Clostridiales bacterium | reverse complement strand
ATCACCAGTCAGCTGTCCAATGGCAGCGGCGTGGGCACAGGTATTATTATGAAAGAGGATGGCTATATCATCACCAACGACCATGTGGTGGCCGATGCACTGAGCATCACGGTGCGCACCTATGATGGCACCGAATACGAGGCCCAGGTGGTGGGCACCGATGAAAAGACCGATATCGCTGTCATCAAAATTGATGCAGACGGTTTGAACGCCGCCACCTTCGGCGACTCCGATCAGTTGGTGGTAGGAGAGCCTGCCGTGGTCATCGGCAATCCGCTGGGTCTGGAATTTGCCAATACCATGACCCAGGGTGCCATTTCCTCCACCAGTCGTGATATCCAGATCGGCAATTATATCATGAATGTGATCCAGACCGATGCTTCCATCAACCCGGGCAACTCCGGCGGCCCGCTGTTCAACAGCCTGGGCGAAGTGGTAGGCGTGGTTTCCTCCAAGATCAACACATCGGAAGCGGTGGGTATCGGCTTTGCCATCCCCAGCAATACTGCCCTCAAGGTAGCCAATGACTTTATCGAATATGGCGCTGTGCAGGATCGACCCATGCTGGGCGTCACTGTGGAACAGATCAACTCCTATTATGGCCAGATGCAGGGCATCACAGCCGGACTGCGGGTGGCTGAAGTGGTAGAAGGTGGCGCGGCACAGCAGGCTGGTATTCAGGCCGGGGACTATATCGTTTCCTTCAATGGAGAAGAAGTGACCACCCTTTCCGAACTGAATTATGCCAAGGATCAGTGTGAGGTGGGCGATACCGTCAAGGTGGGTCTTGTCCGCAATGGCAAGGAGATTACAGTGGATCTGGTGTTGAAAGACGCCAATCAGCTGGATACCTGATGAAAACAGAAATCATGTCATTCCTCCCTCTGTGATGATTCCATAAAGACAAGGACGCTGGTTTTCCAGCGCCCTTGTCTGTTGTCTTTGGAAAGAATGAAATACTATAATAGCGGATAAGGAGGAAAGTTTCATGGACAGAATCATTGAAGTGCAGCTTGGCCCGCTGGAAGAGGGGGAGCGGGAGGAATTTATTTGCCAGGTGCAGCAGTCCTTTGACAAAGGGGCTCAGGATGTGTTTGGAAAGGATATCCCTCCGGCGATCCCGCGAAAAGATGTGGAGGAATCGTTGGACGATCCCAAGTGCAAGGCATATCGTATTCTGTGCCAGGGAAAAGTGGCAGGCGGCGCTGTGGTGCGGTGGGAAGAAGAGGAGAGACGCTGTGGATTGGAGCTGCTGTTTATCCGGCCGGAAATTCACGGACGGGGCCTGGGGCAGAGCGCCTGGCAGGCCATCCAGCAAGCTTATCCCCATGCCCGGGTGTGGGAGACCCATACGCCCTATTTTGACAAGAGAAATATCCATTTCTATGTGAACAAGTGCGGTTTTCACATTGTGGAGTTTTATTGCGAGGCTCACCCATCTCCCCATGCTCCCAGCCAACCGATTCCCGGTGGAGATATCTTTTTCCGTTTTGAAAAGCAGATGGAAGAATAGAAAAGAGCCCGGCCATAGCCGGGCTCTTTTAATGTTTGCTGTTGTGTTTTTTCACAATGCGGGTGTAGATCAGAAGGCCGATGGAGCTGACGAGCACCGTGATGGCAAAAACGATGATGGCCAGCCGGTAATCCTGATGGCCCATGGCGTTGCCGCCCATGGTGGAGGAGATCACCGAGGGAATACGGGCAATGGTGGACAGCACCAGAAAGGTTTTCAATTTCATGGGCGTCAGACCGATGAAGTAGGTGATCACATCCTTGGGTGTGCCGGGAATGAGGAAAAGAAAGAAGATCAGAAGTTCCAGCTTGCGGCTGTTGTGGATAAATTTCAGCGAATCCATCTTTTCCCGGGAGATAAAGGCTTCTACCATTTTTACACCGAAGCGGCGGGTAAAGCCATAGATGATGATGGAACCCAGTACCGAACCAATTAGACACAGAATCAGGCCTTCCCAGGCGCCGAAGGTGAAACCTGCGGCAATCTCCACCACTTCTCCCGGCATGATGGCCACCACCACCTGAAGCACCTGGATGCCGATGAGGGCTAATCGGCCCAATATCCCTTGGCCTTGAGCCCAGGCCCGGAAGCCTTCCGGGTCGGAGGCAAAGGTGAGGATACGGCTGCCGAAGGTGAAAGTGA
>JAHZHY010000261.1:0-4231 GCA_019420045.1 Clostridiales bacterium | reverse complement strand
GGCCAAGAAGGGAACAAAGGCTCACTGCTTTGCGCCGGCGTCGATAGCTGCGCTCTTCCTGCTCCGGGGTACGATCCGAATGCATGGGAAACACCTCCCTTGGTTGTTGAAAGCAAGTATAACAGCAAAGTGTTGCAAAATTTTCGTAAAAACCTTACAATATTCTTAAAACCCCAGGCGCTGGTGAAAAAATCCCTTTTTTTCAGTATAGCACAAATGGGCGCCGGTGGGAACCGGAAGAGAGGGAGAACAAAGTGACAAGGTATTATTATGGGCAGGGCAAAGTGGTGCTGGCCGCCCGGGAATTGTTCGGCTGGCAGGAAGATTATGCCGACGAAAAATACAGCCGCTACACCGGCCTGGAAATCGCTTTGCAGGAAGACGGGCGCTTCTCCGTATGGGGAGACCTGGGTGAAGAGGACGCCGAGCTTTTGCGGGACACCAAACCCGATCACAAAAATCTGCTGCCCCGTGTGCTGGGGTTTGCGGATGAGCGGACCAAAGAATAAAGGAGAGTGAAGACCATGGCGGAAAAACCCACCTACTTGCTCATCGACAGCCAGGTGCTGCCCGATGTGTTTCTGAAAGTGGTGCGGGCCAAGGAAATGCTGGCCCGGGGAAAGGTGAAAAGTGCCGCCATGGCTGCCCGGGCCTGTGGGATCTCCCGCAGCGCCTTTTATAAGTATAAAGACAGCGTGGAGCTGTTTGACCGGGGCGGCGGCAGCATGATCACCTTGTATTTTTCCCTGGCCGATGAACCGGGGGTGCTGTCGGCTGTCCTTAGCTGTATCTATGATGCCGGCGCCAATATTCTCACCATCAATCAGAATATTCCCGCAGATGGTGTGGCTCCGGTGACCATCGCTTTGAAGCTTGGGGAGCAGACCACGGCGGCTCAGCTGCAGATCAGTCTGCTGGGCATTCCCGGTGTGGTGCGGGTGAGAGAAATCTGAGCCGCCTACGCAAAAAGGACCGCCGGAAGGCGGTCCTTTTTGCGCATTGTTTGGCAGTTAGCCGTCGTATTTGCAGTTTTTGCTGTTTTCAGCCTTGTTGTTCTCCATCTTGCCATTTTTGCTGTTCTGGCTGCTTTTGCTATTCTGGTTCTTCATGCGCTCACCTCATTTCCTGTGCTCCTATTGTGCACCGTTTCCCCTGGTTTTATACATTGATTTTTCACTGGGAAATGTGTTAAAATGAGAAATAGCGTTTGGCCGCTCTTTTTTGGAAGAGGGCGCGAAAAAATGGAATCTATTTGAAGAATATAGGAGGGGACGAAATGTCCGGACATTCCAAATGGCATAATATTGCCAGAAAAAAAGGCGTTGTGGATCAGCAGCGCGCCAAAGTGTTTACCAAATTCGCCCGTGAGATGGCGGTGGTCATCCGCACCGGCGGCTCGGCCGACCCCAGCGTCAACGGCAAGCTGCGGGATGTGATCGCCAAGGCCAAAGCCAACAATGTGCCCAATGACAACATCAACCGGGTGCTGCAGAAATATGCTTCCGGCGGCGCCGGCGAGGATTACGAATCCATCACCTACGAAGGCTATGGCCCCAAGGGCATTGCCGTCATCGTGGAGACTCTCACCGACAACCGCAACCGTACCGCCGGTGATATGCGCCACTATTTCGACAAATACGGCGGAAATCTGGGTGCTTCCGGCTGTGTGTCTTGGCAGTTTGACCGCAAGGGTATGCTGGTTGTGGAGCGTCTGGACGATATGGACGAGGACGATGTGATGATGCAGGCTCTGGAAGCCGGCGCTTCTGATTTCTCCGCGGAGGAGGATGTGTTCGAAATCACCACAACTCCCGATGATCTGGGTTCTGTCCGGGAAAAGCTGGAGGAAAACGGCTTTACATTCCTGGAGGCTGAGGAAGCCATGGTACCCCAGACTTACATTTCCCTGGATGACGAAGACGACATCAAGAATATGAACAAGCTTCTGGAAATGCTGGAAGATAATGACGATGTGCAGAATGTGTGGCACAACTGGGAGAACCCCACCGAAGCGTAAAATTGAACTTTTTTGACTGAATAGCTTATGTTTTTCGTCAATAATCGGGGAATTAGAAACTGGGTTTTGAATGAGTTGTGTATTTTCTGATTTGAGCGATGACATACATACTTCCTTCTATTGTGGTATACAATTTGTGAGCAGAAGGAGGAAGTAGTATGAAGCTGGAAGTACTGGTCAAGGAATATCTCATAGAGATTGAGGTCAGAAAGTATACCCCCAAGACGATACGGGGGTATCGGAATGGCCTCAATCTTTTTTTGCGTTTTTGCAAAGAAAATCTTGATCTGGATGAAATCGAAGATATTACGCTTGCAGCAGTAAGGCAATTTGCAAAACATATGACCGAAGCGGGAAGAAAAGGAACATACATCAATGGATTATTGAAAATAGTAAAGTCTTTTTTGCAGTATTGCTACGAAGAAGGTTATGGCGGTTTTAATACGAAGAAGAACTTCAAATGGTGCAAGGAAGAGAAGCCCATTATTAGGACTTATAATCCTTCTGATGTGCGCTCTATGCTTCAATCCTGCAAGGGATATGATTTTATATCTATCCGTGATAATGCTGTTCTAGTTACCTTGTTTGAAACAGGAATACGCTGTTGGGAATTGTGCTGTATCCAAAAGGAAGATATCCATGATGACTTTATTGTTATAAAAGGTAAAAACCATAAGCAGAGAGTTGTTCCTATTACGCCGCTTCTGCAAAAGGCCTTGTTGCGTTATCAATTAGCAGCAGAGCGTTATTTTACCCTAAAATCCACCGACCATTATTACTTTTTATCTTTTCATGGCCGACAGCTTACAAATAGTGCCGTTGAGCATATTGTCAAACGACATGGAAGCGGAATTAGAGGAGTTAGAGTATCTCCTCACACTTGCCGACATTTTTTTGCGCAACAGCAAATGAAGCTGGGGACAGACCTTTATACAATCTCAAGGCTTCTGGGCCATGAGAATATTAGAATTACTCAAACATACTTAAATAGCTTACGGGATGAAGAAATCATAGAGATAGCTAAACATAAAAGTGTTCTTATGAATTTGTAGTATAGAAGCAGGGCAAAGAGATTGATTTTACTTTGTTTTGCTTGTAGTTGTGAAGCAGCATAGTGTAAAAAAGAGTATTAAAAGTAATGTGTGTGTTTATAGTATCAAAAAATGTTGACAGGCGGTTTCATTTTGATAATTTTATAGTATCAAATCAAACGAACGATAGATTTAATACTTTCTTGGCAAGAGGGGACTAGATATGATTTATGGATATTGCAGAATTAGTACCAACAAACAGAATATCGAGAGACAGGAGCGTAATATTAAAGCGGTCTATCCAGAAGCTATGATTATCAAAGAGGCCTATACCGGAATAAGCCTTGACCGTAAAGAATGGGGGAAATTGTTAAAACAACTTAAAACTGGCGATATAGTCGTTTTTGACAGTGTAAGCCGTATGAGTAGAAATGCAGAGGAAGGTTTTGAAGCTTATCAAGATATGTTTCGACAAGGTATCAATCTTGTTTTCTTGAAAGAGCCGCATATTAACACAAGTACATATAAAGCAGCTATGGAGAATCAAGTACAACTGACAGGCAGTCATGTGGATTTGATTTTAGAAGGGGTCAATAAATATCTTTTGGCTTTAGCAAAGGAACAAATTAAGATTGCCTTTGACCAGGCGGAGAAAGAGGTTTCTGATCTTCACCAGAGAACAAAAGAAGGTATTCAGACAGCCAGAATGAACGGTAAACAGATCGGACAAAAAGCTGGTGTAAAGCTAATCACAAAGAAAAGTGTTGCCAGCAAAGAAATCATTCTGAAGCACAGTAAAGATTTTGGTGGAAGTTTATCAGGCATGGAAATGATGCAGCTTACAGGTTTGGCTAGGAATACCTACTACAAATATAAGCGTGAGCTGAAACATGGAAATTAGTTTACCATTGAATGGGGTAAGGCAATACAGCTTTGTCCCATCTCTATTATTTTAATTGAAAAGTGAAGCAAGAAACGGCTGTGTGCAGGAGAGAAGGTATCCTTATATCCCCCTACGCATAAAGGCAAATCGTGGGTAGAAACATAATTAATTTGTTTAGTATCCCGCTCCAAGGCAAGGCCCCGAAGGGGCCAATATAGCCGGGGTGGTTATGGATGCGAAAAGATAAATTAAAGATGAAGCGACTTGTAGCAATAACGAAGCATAGCCGCGTAATGAATA